>JBHLSA010000001.1:0-15509 GCA_048882025.1 Candidatus Thorarchaeota archaeon
GAACTATCCACAATTTACCTCACTACCAACTCTATGTTTGAGGCAATTGAATATGTATCAAAAGGAGATTATGGAATAATCTCGTCTGAATTTTCTAAGATGATTCCGCTTCTAAACTGTGGCGTATCTCCAGAACACCTTCTGACACATTTTGCGACCACTCAACCTTCCATCATTCTTCGAAGAGGCTTACTTACATTTATTCAATCTAGCGAAACTTCGAGAAGCAGCCTTGATGCAGTTATTACTGATTCTCATGACAATCTTCAACGAAAATACGAAAGGCTAACCATGCAATGGGAGAGTAGAATGATGGTCTATACAGGATTACTGGTTTTTTTACCCATCATTATAATCCTAGGTTTATCAATACGGGGATTAGCAGATAATCCACTTATTTTGTTATTACCAATTCTCCAATTCGGCCTTTCCAAATTCTTACTATCAACATTTCTGCCAAATGAAATGATACTATTAGGGGAATGAGAAGAAATGCAACAGAACACAAATTTTGACCAATTTCTTGATTTTTTAGCACATTTTTCCTCCGAGTTAGCCTTCGGGATAAGCCCTGAATATGCACTGATACGAACATCGCAGTATTTTGGAAGGCAAACTCCAAGAGAAATCCTTGGAATATTTGATGATATTAACGGAGGCACTAAATCCTTTCAATCTGCTTGGGCGGATTTAATTACATCTTGTGAAAATTCTAATAATGCACGATTACTCGAATTGCTAAGTCATTTTATTGAGAAGGGATCAAAAATAGGAGGGGAACGTATGCTTGAAGTTGTAAAACAAGTTCGACAAAATTTAGCAATAACGAAAAGAAGGAAAAGCTTAGTAAGCGGTCAAAAAGTAAAAGTCATTGCACTCTCTCTTGTTTCATCCATGGTCATTGGAATGATAGCAGCTCTGACGCCACTACTAAGTTTTACATTCTACAGTGACATATTTTCTAACCCCACAATTAACTTCCCTCTTTCCACATCTATTCAGATTCTAATTGCACTGCTATTAACAGTCATCATTACAGGATATAGATTGAATCAGACCGTTGGAGGATCTTTCAAAACCATTCTATTATGTGTGATAGCTTTTGGTAGTACATATGTTTTGGTGACACAGCTTCTCTTGACTCTTTTGTAATTGTGGGGCTTAAATAACAAATCACAGACGGGATATTGGGAAATAAGAATGAGTATTTTGAAACTAATACGTGAATTCATTCACAATAAACGAGGATCTCCACTAATAGAGCAAGGACTTCTTCTAGGTCTAGCCATTCTCACTATTACTATTCTAATAACTGTGATTCTTGACGTAATGGGTTGGTCACAAGGTCTAATTCAATCAATAATAATTCAATTAGATTTGATAAGACAGGCGCTTTTTGGTGGAATTGGGTGAGTAAAACTGTCGGTTCAAAGAGTAATAGATACTAAGAACTCGCACTTGATTTAGACTCCATTCTTTTCAATCCCAACCCTTGAAGCGGTTCATTCCCAATGAAACTAGAACTAATCGGGATAACTGGAGATTCTGTAGGGTCAATTGGGGTAATGATTTTTTCGCTAGAAATTTCGGGTTCGATTTGACTTGATTTCTGGAGTATACCAGTTTCAATCTTGCTTGTTGCATTCAAAGTGGCTTTTTCACTTTGCAGGATATTACTTGAGACATAATCAAGCCTGTACAATTGAAGCGAGCCCCAATCAACGTCATCGAATACCTCAATATTCCCACGAAAACCAGGAAGTACAGCTGAGTTCCCTTCAAGTCCAGTGACGATAAGTAACACCCTGACATAACCAGCGAAATCTGGGATAACCCGTGCGCCCCATATGATTCTAGCATCATGTCTCATTTGTCGAGTTACTACATCAGCCACACGAGTTGCTTCTTCGAGACTTAAATCAGGTCCTCCTATGACATGAATTAGGGCACCCGTTGCTCCTTTAACACTTAAGTCACCAAGCAAAGGCGAATGAAGAGCATTTTTTACAGCCTCTGAAATTCGATCAAAATCTTGGTTTTCAGAAGGAGCAGCTTCACCTAAACCAACTAATGCAACACCACCGCCTGCAAGAACACTGCGAACATCGGCAAAGTCTAAGTTAATCAAACTAGGCAAACTGATAGTTTCAGTTACACCTTTCACCATGCTAGCAAGAATTTCATCAGCAACGCTAAAGGCCTCATCTATCGGAAGATCTCGTGCAATCTCTAGTAACTTGTTATTATCAATTACAATCACCGTATCCGCATATCTGCGTAATCGTTGTAGACCCCGATGAGCCTTATCAATCCGGGCTCCTTCGATTGTAAAAGGAGTAGTTACCGTACATACAACAATCGCCCCATTCTGTTTAGCAATTTCAGCAATCACTGGTGCAGCCCCTGTTCCAGTGCCTCCACCTAACCCCGCAGCAATGAATAACAAGTCAACTCCGCGAAGAAGATTCGTTAAATCCTGTCGAGACTCTTCAGCCGCCGCAGCGCCCAATTCAGGAAATCCACCCGTACCTAGACCACGGGTAATGGTTTTTCCAATGAGCAGCTTCTTATGAGCCTGAACATGGTCAAGATGTTGCTGATCCGTATTTACAGCAACACATTCAGCTCCCTGTATTCCAATTTGAACCAACCGATTTATGGTGTTATTACCACCACCACCCACTCCAGCGACCATAATTCTGGCACCGGGTTTTGAATACCGAGGGGTGTTATTGGGTTGGCGTCTAGCGGCGTCCTGAACAAGTTTTGATAGACCACTTTCCATTTGATTATCACCTTACCGCTATATGTGTAGCTGATTGTGGATTTGCCTGTTCCCAAAGTTCTCTTTTTAGTAAGTCACGAACCGCGATTCGAATTGCTTCACTTCTATTGGGATAGAGTTTTTCAAGAATCAATCGTTCAATTCCGTTGACATAGGCCTCTGGGAGATTAACTGTGATTAATTTCATTTCAATCAAATGCATACCTACATATTGTCCTGAAAAGATGCTGGTATTATCTGGGTATTACCATATGGAGATAATATTTGAAAAATGACAGAATAAGAGAAGAACCCAGCCTTTTGCAAGCCGTAAATTCAAAAAAGCGGAAATAGACCCAGTATTACCCAGTGTAAGGGCAAATTAAAGAGAAGATAAGAAGATTTGAGCCCAATTGTCTGGATAAAAATTCCATCTACTGAATCATGCATAATAAATGATTAATTGGCGCCAAACCGGTTAATAAGATTTAAAAAGTGAGAGAGGGACGGGACTGATAACTCTCAGTTGCGGGGGTACCCGAGCACGGTCTAAAGAATTTGTGTACCCAAGCTCTGACTAGAGGGGCAGGACTGAGGCTCCTGTGGTGTAGACCTTCGTGGGTTCGAATCCCACCCCCCGCACCATTCGCTTTAAAATCTAAACTTTTGTTGGTTTTTATAGAGTAAACTACTCCAACTTTTGGAGTTAGTGAATAGTGTCAAGTAGAATGCTGGATCAGTTCAATTTACATCTCCAGAATATCAAAGCGGTCCCTGGGGTAGAAAATTCTGTCTTAGTTCAACGAGATGGCTACCCAATCTCAAGTAGCGGCGTTTGGCTATCAAAGAATGAAATTTTTGGCCTTTCCTCTTCTGCAGCTGCAATATTATCAGTTGCTCAACGACTTCACGATGACCTTTCTTATGTATTGATTGAAGGCGAGCGAAGCAAATTTTTACTTGCGACACTTCCGCGTGCAGCAAATTATTTTGTTACAGTTACAACTCAAAGTCAAAGTAATTTGGGAGCATTATTACTCCAGCTCGATCGAACAATTAAGCATCTCGATGAAGCTCTTTGGAATGAGCAATTCATACCACCTCTTCGAACATTCGAAAAAGCAGAAAGAACTCAAATTTTCAAAGCATTCAGTGTGCGAGATGGTCCTCAACGTACTTGGTCAACTGGTAGAGTGAATCTGACAATAACAGAAAATGCAGCAAAACAAATCACTTCGATAGTGACGGACTTTCTCCAAGCATTACCTTCAGCACAAACTGGTGAAGTGTGTCTTGAGGGGGGATATCTAATTCCAACTCAGCGATTTAATGAGGGGATGCGTATCCGGAATTCCACATTAACGTATACCCTTTTTGATACTTCTCGAAAAGTTGCTCAATTGGTAAAACGAACGAATATTCTTCAAGTTCTCTGTGATTGTGGAACAAAACAGCATTTCATTTACCGTTTAGCAGGAGGTCTGTTCAGCACTCTAATAACAAAAGATTCCATGCGTCTTGGATTATTGCGTTTAATAATTCCTAACTTCATCGCTGAGATTGAAACTGTCTTACAAAGAGCGCCAGTAGCTCAACGCCCTTCAATTGATGTTAATGGATTTCTGGAGGCAATAGCGCGATGAATACATTTCTGGATAGCAGCTTAAACACTCTCGGACGAAAAGACTTGGCAATCGTCTTACGATCAGTACTAGATCGATTTCCAGTAATCCTCTATAGCGATTCTGCAGAGGCAGTTGATTCAATTGCCGAAGCACTGGTCAAGTTAGTACCGCATCGACGTGAAGTAGTGTTTGGCTCAGACTTTGTCTCATTTTCTGATTACAACAACTTGGTGAATCATGAAAAGAGTGACTATAATGGTGAGCGAATCATTTATCGTGCTCCGTCATCTGCAACAGAATTAGTAACTAATGAAATTACAGATTTCACTGGATGGATAATATCTGCAAATCAAAAAAATTTTGAGTGGATTTACAAAATTCTTTCACAAAATCCATCTCCCCTAATTATCCTTCATTTGAAAGATGGGGCTCTTAAGTTAAAAGCAAATGGAAAATCGAGAGCCTTCACAAATACAAGTTTTGAAAATAAATTACTTGAGAAAGTAACCTCTGAAACCAGAATTAAGATGGAAAGAATCACACGCATTCTACGTCGAGCAGCTCATGGTAAAGTAAGTAATCGCTTAGAGAAAAGCCTCATTGACTTAAATCAGGAAGAAGAACGCGTTCGTCAAAGTTTGTACCGAGAACACATACAAGCCTTCGTTGAAGCAGCTTGGAGGGTAATGATTATTCTAATGCGCCTTAGATTACTGCAAGGCGTAGGAGTCAACACTACAATTTCTGATAAAATGCTTCGGCAAGCAGTTGACTACAAAGGCGCGTCTATCGACCGACTTATGGAATTTATTAAGGCAGAATGGGGTGAAGATTTTCAAAGCTCTGTACAAGACGGAACTGAACAATCATTTGGTGATCGACTAGAAGGATTCTGGACAATTTAGAAGTTGGGGGAAGAGTGGCAAGTGCTAATAGATTGGAGCCAACGAATTATTCAAACCAAAATTGTCTATTACGGCCCTGCTATGAGCGGGAAAACCGCCAGTATAAGAGCGCTTTTTCATCGCCTTGGCATCTTATCTAGACTTGAATCAATCGAAACAACCTCTGGGAGAACCCTCTTTTTTGATTATGGACCCATTGAGTTAACGCATGGTGATTGGAGTCTTCAAATTCATATTTGGTCAGCAACAGGACAAGATTACTATGCCGAAACTCGATCGACAGTACTAGCGGGAACCGATGGAATCGTTTTTGTAGCTGACTCAAATCCAAGTTTAATTGCTGATAATCATCGATGTTGGGAAGAACTTAAGGGATTTTTTGGAGTCAAATTGCAGACTGATATACCCATTGTATTTGCATTGAATAAACGGGATATTTTGCCGTATATCAGTCGATTAGAATTTATTAACGCCTTAGAGTTGAATGGTTCATCCATAATTTTTGAAACTATTGCCACCCAAGGAACTTTTACTTTGGAGCTTCTTCAGGAAGTCCTACGAAAGATCTTACTGGGATCAAATCTTGCACAACCCAAACAAATAGGAATATAATTACGCATTCAAAACAATCCTAAATTGGAGGAAAAATGAATGCAGGCAGCTGAACTAGAAGATGCGGTTGTTACTCTTTTACGACTTGCTGTGACTGATCTTCCCAAAGATGTAACAAGTGGCCTTGAACAGGCTTTGAAAAAGGAACGAAATTTGACTGCCCAAAATCAGCTGGAAGCTATTCTAGAAAATATCGCACTTGCCAGAAAACATTCAATTCCAATGTGCCAAGACACAGGTATTCAGATATTTTACGTAACGGTAGGCTCTGATTTTCCTCTTTTAGGTGAAATTCCACGTATACTCGAAAACGCCGTACGTAGGGGAACTCAAGAGATTCCTTTACGTCCAAACACCGTTAATCCGATCGAGCACAAAAACCCCGGTGATAATACTGGTCTGCATATTCCTTGGATTAACTGGAAGATTGTAAACGGTGCTGACATGCAGATAACTGCATTCCCAAAAGGTGGAGGATCAGAAAATGTCTGCCAACTAAAAATGCTTACACCAGGACAAGGAATGAAAGGAATGAAACAGTTCGTTGTTGATGCAATTATTGAAGCAGGTGCCAAACCTTGTCCACCCACTATTGTAGGAATCGGAATAGGAGGAGGCGCAGATATTTGCATGAAGCTTGCCAAAGAACAGTTACTTAGACCTGTAGGGCAACGACATTCAAATCCTAAGATCGCTCAAATGGAGACTGAACTACTAGCAGCAATTAACTCAACAGGAATTGGCCCAATGGGTTTAGGAGGAGATACCACAAGCCTAGATGTGCATATTGAAGTTGCCATGCGTCACCCAGCGTCTTTCCCAGTTGGGCTCGCAATCCAGTGTTGGGCTGCACGCCGTGCTTCAGCTAGAATATCGAAAGAAGGTCATATTGAATTTACCTCACACCGGGTTGAATGAAATGGCGATATTTGAGTTAACTACACCGATTTCTGAAAAAGACATTAGAAAACTACGGGTAAATGATGTTGCTTACATTACAGGAACATTATTCACAGCGCGCGATGAAGCTCATGAACGAGCTCTTGAACTGTTCCAACAAAAGAAGCCATTACCAATTGATCCCGAAGGGCTTGCGGTTTTTCATTGTGGTCCTATAGTGCGAAAGGTTGATACTGGATGGGATCTTGTGGCAGCAGGCCCTACAACGAGCACGCGAATGGAAATGTTTGAAGATAAATTCATTAGAGCTTTCAAGGTTCGTGTGATAATTGGAAAAGGCGGGATGGGATCTAAGACCGCGGCAGCAATGAAAGAGGTGGGGGCAATTTATGGAGCGTTTACAGGAGGGGCAGCTGTGTTGGCAGCTAATGCGATACAACGTGTCAAAGATGTTGCCTGGATGGATCTTGGAATGCCTGAAGCCCTTTGGATATTAGAGGCTAAGCGGTTTGGTCCCCTAATAGTGGCAATTGATTCCACAGGGGAGAATCTTTTCGAACAGGTCGGAGCACAGGTAGAAAAAAACCGAAAACAAATCTATAATCAGCTTGGTGTATAACCGGGGTTTCAGTTTACACTTTCACCCCTGTATGACATAGCTAGTAAGTCAGCGATATTCATTACTTTGATTTTTGAGTTGTTTTTCTTGACTTGATCCATTAATTGAATGTAACAGAAAGAACATGAAGTAGCAATCACGTCGGGTTTGACTTCAGCGAGGAGTTCGTATTTTATGCCTGCAATTTCTTCAGACAATTCCCGACGACCTGCACGAACTCCACCACCAGCACCACAACAACGGTCACTATCTTCAATATCAATGAAGTTAATTTCTGGAATCATTTGAATAAGTTTTCGTGGTTCCTCACTTATTCCCTGATGGCGATTAAGATGACAGGGATCGTGATAAACTACCTTAATTGGGAGTGGTTTTAGATCGCGTTGATTGATGCGGTCAACCCCAAGCTGGTTAATTAAATATTCGTTAATATCGAAGGGCTCGAAATCATATGGTGGTTTATCTTTCTCATGAAGCACGATTGGCCAATCCTGTTTAATTGTGGACATACAACCAGGACATAACCCCACAACTTTGTGAACCCCCAATTTTTTGAAATATTCAGTGTTACGGAGCACCATTTCATAGGCAATAGTGCGAGCTCCTGTTCGAAAGGCAACACTAGTACAACATACAAAATCCTTAGGGATATGCACTCGGACTTTATTGCGTTTTAACACCTCAACCACATTTAGACCTACTTGTTGAATTCTAAGGTTTATTAAACAGCCAGGGAAGAAAAGGACTTCATCAATCGGATCTTCAACTTCAACAACAGCAGGTAATTGATCAGTAAGAGGAGGAGTTTTTACATCGACGGCATAACCACTCTCTTCAATTTGATTAATAAAGCCCATATGTCCCTCTAAAGGTCCCATATCTCGTTCAGCAGCTATAGCACGTAAGCCTTCTACAGCTGAACGACGCGTATCAATATGTTTCGGGATACAGACTTCCTTACATATTCCACAACTTGTACAATCGTAAAGACCACTACTGACAGCTAATTGTACTCGATCACCCTGATCTCTGGGGTCGAATTCAAAACTGGCAAGTTCACGCATTGCAATAGGTCCAGGATATTCTTGTTTTGCTGATTCAACAGCAGGGCAGGCGGCGTAACATGAAAAGCATTCAATGCAAGACCGAAGTTCCATTGCAGCCGATATTTCTTCACGCGTTAATTTCTCAGGGCGATCGGGAGCTGAAGTTCGTTCAAGATAAGGTCGCAGCTTTTCAAGCCGTTTGAATCCAGGTCCCAAATCAACCACTAAATCCCGAATTACAGGAAAGTTAGGCAAAGGTTCTAGCGTATACTGTTGTGAGGGGTCTACCACTGTTCTACAGGCAAGTCCTGGAATACCATTGATGCTAATCGCACAAGATCCACATTGGCCTGTTCTACAGTTCCATCGATAGGCTAGGGATGAGTCAAGATTTTGAAAAATATAATGCAACGCATCTAAAACGCCTTGGCGGTCTGTATAGGGAACTTCATAAGTGACAATATATGGTTCATCATCTAGGTCAGGGTTGTGTCTCTGAATTCGAAATTGCACAGTCTGTTTTTTTGCCATCAAGTCCAACCTCGTACTTCTATTTTTTCATCCATGGTGGTGACCATTTGGTGACGAGAACAGGTGTTTTTTTCAGCACCATCTTTCCATTTTTTTGTAGAATTGTAATGTTCGAGAACCAATTCTTATTATCTTGAGTAGGATAATCAGTGCGGAAATGCGCACCACGGGATTCTTTTCGTAAGAGAGCAGAACGAACAATCATCTCTGCAACCAGCAACATATCCTGCAATTCTAAGGCACTAATCCATTCAGTGTTATATCGCATAGCTTTGTTTTGAACGTACAGTTGAGAGAAGACTCGTTCTTGTTGTTGTTTAATGAAGTGGAGAGCCTCATTTAGGTCTTGTTCATTTCTGAATAGCCCGGCTTTATCCCACATGACCCTTTGAAGACGCTTAATTTCTTGAGCTGGAATGAGACCTTCCTCACGATCTAAAGGTGCCATAGCCCGAAAATATTCATCCTTAATTTGTGCTCGATTAATTTTTGGAGCCGACTGATTGGCACTATATTGTGCTGCAGACTCACCAGCAATTTTTCCAAAAACCTGACCTGCAGCAAGGGCGTTACCTCCTAATCTATTTCCGCCATGAACCCCTCCAGCTACTTCACCCGCTGCAAATAGTCCTTCAAGATTTGTTTTGGCTGATGTATCAATCTTCAACCCGCCCATAACATGATGAGCCGTTGGAGTAACCTCCATTGGTTCATTCCGTATATCAATACCGATATCAAGAAAATCTTCAAGCATAGTGGGGAGGCGTTCTTCAATTATCTTAGCAGGTAGGAATGAGATATCAAGATATACTGCTTCATTTTCAGTTCCCCGACCTTCGCGAATTTCTGTTGCTATAGACCGAGCGACTTCATCGCGACCAGCAAGCTCCATTGATTGAGGATTATACCGTTCCATGAAGCGCTCACCATTCTTATTGAGAAGAATACCACCTTCTCCACGAACACCTTCAGTCACTAAACGCCCCCGTGCAGCAGGAGGAACAGCAGCACCAGTTGGATGAAATTGAAACTGTTCCATGTCTACTAATTCAACACCAATTTTGAAGGCCATAGCATATCCACTCCCAACATCAGCTTGCGCATTTGTTGTGACGTCATATATTCGACCTGCACCACCAGCCGCCATTACCACGGCTGGTGCCCGAAAGACTTTGAAATTGCCAGTTCGAATTTCGATAACAGACACGCCGGCAATACGATTTCTATCTCGAAAGAGAGATGTGGCAAAAACTTCATCGATAATATTGATTTCCCGTCGACGGAGCTCCTCGGTCAGTGTAGCTAGGACTTCGTGACCGGTTCTATCCCCAGCGTAACATGTTCGTCTATAGGTCTGGTGGCCAAAAGGCCGTTGCATTATAAGGCCATCAGGAGTTCGAGAAAAAATTGCCCCAAAATTTTCTAGATCATAAACTCGCTCTGGAGCATCGTTTGCCAAGATTTCCGCAAGATTTTGGTCATTAAGATACGCGCCTGCTCTACAAGTGTCATTGGCATGAATTTCAGACAAATCATCCGGATCTAAATTGGCTAATGCGGCATTAATACCGCCTTCGGCCATTACTGTATGAGCTTTGCCCAAGATGTCTTTGGTGATTATCGTAATATCTTGATTTGAATTTGAAGCAGCAATTGCAGCTCGACATCCTGCTCCTCCAGCTCCAACGATAAGAACATCTGTTTCAATGATTTCAAAAGTCATTCTAACTCACCTTTGCAAGTTTACTAAGTTGAATTGGGTCGCTAATGCTCTTATTTTCAAAAGTCAGCCTCGCTTCTAAGGGCTTAATTATTGATTGAGCAACCCACTCTCTTGCCTTTTCTTGAGCACTTTGATAATTTTTGGCTTCCATATTTCGATCTACACGTAAAAAGAAATTGTACTCTTCGTTCTCGGATTGTTCCTTCGAGATCGCCCAAAAGGACTTACCACCCTCGGGAACATTTATTGAACCGGTTACCTCATACCATTCTTCAATCTTGATTTTTCCTTGTTGTTCTCTATCAAGGCGAACCTTCGTCATCTGAACGTTGCGAAGCTCAGATACATTTTGGAGAACTTGCAGAAGAGCTTCACTTGATTTAACAAGATTAAAATTCGCAAGTGATATTTTGATATAGAGGTCTGCTCTAAATATTGGCATACTATTTCGCCCCTTGAAGAGGGTTTCAGCTGCGGCAAAGTCTTATCTTGCCTTAAACTTTACTCATATTGTTATTTGAAAAATTCATTTTGAATGATTCTTTGTTTTAATGAGTTTTTAACATAATTTTTCTAACAGATTCTGAGGAATGAAGATGAACACCAAAATTTTACAACGATATGAACAGACGTTCATACTTTTACTAAATTGTTTAAGTGTAGGCTGTTTCATTCTTTTCATTCAGTTATTGCTAATTCCAGTTACTTTGATTGCAGTTACTATCTGTTTTTTAATAACAATTACATCTGTGGTTCTGATTTCTAGAAGTTACTTTTTTGAAAAGCACAAAGAAGTCTTTGACTTAACAGCGCCCATAATATTTGAGACCGGGCTTCTAGTTTTTCAATCCACCGAAAATCGTTGTGCCGTGTTTTTTTCTTTTAATTTGACTTCATTCAAATATGAAAAGAAATTAGCACAAAGAACGTTCACAATTCTTCTAAAGATTCTTCCCAGTTCAGCAGTTCTTTCTCTTGAGTGGATAAGGCAAAATGAATGCTTTATGAACTTTTATATCAAGTTGGAGAAGCCTTCATTCCTCACCCAATCTAGGGAATTAATGGAGAATATATCTGGAAAATTAAAAAATATTCTTGGTTCAGATGATGTCCACCTATTATCAGGTGAAGAGTTAACAAATCACTTCTACATGGGAACCAGGGGAACAATTCAAAAAATAACTGTCAATACTCATTTTTCAATTGGTCTAAAAACAGATAGAGCATCAGAAAATAAATCTTTGATGTTAATTAAACCAGTAGACCATTCAACAATAAATCATATTCTAATGCGTTCCGAAAACATTCGACAAGCAAGAATCATTCTTCCAATCAGAAAAGATGAGAAGAATTTTCACATATCTGATTCACTGATTGTGATATCAGATAGAACAGAGGGGTGCTTTACACTTGAAACGCCTTTAGAATCATTCTCTAAGGTGGATATTCCTGCAGTGAGTACACTACGTAAATTTGGAGATATACTATCAAGAAATCACTTTCTTGATAACTACACGTTTGCCCGACACCATGAAGCAGTGAGGCTGATTCTGAACCTAATTTCATCAGATTCTTCAAATCAGCTTGATAAAGAGCCCAATTTCTTAAGCTCTGAAAGAGCCCCACAACAAAATATTAGCCGTGTTACTTGGAGAGAATTATTAAAATCAACCGCTTCTAGGCTTGAGTTGCCTTTCAAATCAGAAACTATCAAAACCATTGAAGATTTTCCTATCAGATTTGATTTTCAAATTGGATCTTTACTATTTTTTATTATATCTCAAACTAAAGAGCCACAAATGAATTGGTTAGCAAAAAAAATTAACCAACTTCTAGGTGACGAATCGGAAATCGAAGTTGTAATTCTAACCAAGAACCCTCAAGAAGCTGAAAAAATTCGTAAAATCATATCTTCACAATCAAATAATTCACGAGCCCGTCTAATATCCACAAAGAATGAGCTAGAATCGCTCCTTGAAAATTACAAATGTTTAGATCATTATAGAAAGGAAAAGATATCTCAGGTAGCTTAGAAAATTCTTTAAAGGCATTATTACTTCCATCACTACAAGTGGTTGATATGGTTAAGAAAAATAAACCGATTTCAAAGCAGTCTTCAAAGAGTTCTACGGATTCGGAAGAACCTAAGAGAAGCCACGAAACTGTTCGACGTGAATTAATTATTAGCGAAGAACAGAAACAGGAAATGGAAAAAGAGATTCCCACAATGCGGGTAATTACTCCAAGTGCGATAGCTCAAAAATATGGAGTCCGTGTCAGTATAGCAAAAGCGGTTCTAGCTGAATTAGAATCCAAAGGAAAAATCCGTGAAGTTGCATCAGAAGGAAAATTCAAATTATATTCCAAGACATCGGCTTAGTAGAGCAGTTCAGTCTGGATGAATTAAAATTGGCTTCAAGAATCCCCATTGAATTTATTATTGGTAACGAAATCATCCTAGAAGGCGAACTTCGCAGTATTCTTTCACCACGGACTATCGACCGGATCCTTCCAATTATGCCTATCAAAAGCCGAATTCATCTTTGGAAAAGTGAAATCTATTTTGAGATTAAAATTCGAATGGGATCCGAGAAAGCCGTCTCCACCTGTGAAGCGGGAGCTATTGCCTATTGGCCACAAGGTGATGCAATTTGTGTCTTTTTCGAAGAAATGACCCCCTATAGTAAAGTAAACCCGATAGGGCAGTTAACCAGCGTCGACTTCAAAGATAGATTTCCTCAAATTAAACCAGGAATGCCAATAATTATTCGTCTCTTATCTGAGGGATAATTTCATCACAACAAATGAGTGGTTTAAGTAAGCTGTTTTGCATTGATCGTTTAGAGTCTTCGTAATGGAAGTATATTCTCGGTTTTCACTCAAAATGTCCCCGAATAAAAAGAAAGACAGAGGGTTGCTTAGCTTATCTAAAGAAGAGGTTCAAATTTGCGGGGTTTTAATTCTAAAATGAATTCGATAAGATAGAATGAAAAAGATTACAGTGCTACTAATTGTCCTCCTTCTTCCATTAATAATACCATTCACAGGTAAGATTTCAGCAGATAATTGTTTTATCCAAATCGTGTCAGTTAGTCTTAATCAACCATCTTTTGAGCTGGGAGAAACTCTTCAAGTAAATTTGGTTTATGACCTATATTACGATCCTTTGGACCATCTCGGAATTGGAGCAGTGACAATTACCATTGAGAATCAGGCAGAAAGTGTTACTTTAAGAATTTTTGAATTTAATGAGCGAGGTATCAGTATAAGCAAGATTGCTAATTTTTCTATCCTACCATTGGATTGGGCGCCCAACGATGATGGACAAGTTGGAAGCATCGTTGTGAATGGATGGGTACAAGACTCAACTGGTACCATGACTGATTCAATTGAACAACAGTTCTTCGTTCAAAGGAGTGATATCGAAATTTATGTCAACGCCTTACCTTCTCAAATTCAATTCCATGACAATATCACTATTAATGGTTCCCTGCAAAATTCGCACAACTCCTCCATCAGTATACCAAATCACCCAATCACAATCTTCGTAACAAAAGAAAACCAGACAGTCCTATCGTGGAACCAAAACACAACCCAACCCTCAAATTTCTCTCAGAATCTTGATACAACTCAAATTGGAACAGGAATCTTCGGTTTCAATATAACGGTGCATTCCAATGAAGATTACATTAGTACGTGGTCGATCATTCCTTTTGTTGTATCAAGCACAAGTCTAACAATCATAGCCGCTTCAAATACATCAGTAGTTCAAGCTTATTATCCCTTAATGAATAATTGGTCGGTTCAGGTTACCGCCATCCTAAACTGCTCAATAATTGACCATTCTTTTGAAGGAACAACGATAACATGTACTTTGGGTAATTTGACCAGCCCTATGACCTATATAGAGCCAAACTCATTCTTCGCGGAATTATTAGCACCAGCCAATCCAGGTAATTATTTGATTGAATTTTCGGTCAATGCACCTCATCATAGCATTAACAACACAACACTTCCCCTCCAAGTCGAACCACGTCAATCAATTCTTCGATTTGAAGCAAATCAGTCCAAAGCTGCATATGGTGATGTCATAGGATTTACACTAAATATTCAAGACCAATCATCGCTCTACCCCGTAGAAAATAAAGCCTGTTCCATTTTTCTATACAATCAATCAACGTGGAATTTGTTAACCCAAGTAGTATTGGATCAAACGGGGGTTGCTCATTTTATATGGCAGGCACAAAATGTAGGAAACAACGATTTCAGATTCAAAGCGGTTTTCCATGGCCAGCCAGAATTTGAACCGAATGAAGCCGAATTAATAGTAATCAATACTCATGATGTTAGATTTGTTCTAAATTCAACCATTCAAGTAACTCGATCAACTGATACTATCTACTTACTACAGTGTACAACCCTAGATTACCAACCTCTGTCTAATATTCAAGTTGAATTGATAGAAGTTATTACAAATACGACATGGGCAACAGCTCTTACTAATGCATCAGGATATGCTAATTTGACATGGTACACTGCTAGTGATTATGCTGTTGGAATCCATGAATTCTCTCTTGTAGCCATAAATGGAGAAGAAATCCTAGGAACTATCCTAATCACAATAATCGTATATGAACAAACAATTCTAACCTTGTTATAAGCAACCAAAAAGAGCTAAACGCCCGTACCCGTATACTCTTATGGAAAATTTGAGTAAAGAAAACCACAAATTCCACGATTAAATTAAATCAATCTAAAAAGGAATCCATTATTTGGAGTGAATC
>JBHLSA010000001.1:15519-51135 GCA_048882025.1 Candidatus Thorarchaeota archaeon
CTATTGACTCAAACCCAACGTCTCGACGAATTATTGAAGCTCATGACCAACCCAGACGTCATTCGAAATGTTGGAATTATTGCCCACATAGACCATGGAAAAACGACCCTTACTGACTCACTGTTGGCAAACGCCGGAATGCTCTCTCCCAATCTCGCAGGCCAAGCAAGAGCTTTGGACTTTTTGGAAGAAGAGCAACGACGGGGAAACGCCATTGCAGTTTTTTGCTGGTGCCCTAATAACGATCAAGTCTGCTAACATATCACTCCTTCATGAATACAAGGGAAATCGCTATGTGGTCAATTTAGTGGATACTCCAGGTCATGTTGACTTTAGTGGTAAAGTTACAAGAGCAATGCGAATGATTGATGGCGCAATCGTAGTTATTGACGCTGTAGAAGGTGTTATGGCACAAACAGAAAGTGTAATTCGATCAGCCTTAAAGGAAGCTGTAAAACCAGTTCTTTTTATTAACAAGATTGATCGATTGATTCGAGAATTAAAGCTCTCACCTACACAAATTGAAAAGAGACTAAATAAGATAATTCAGGACGTAAATACGCTAATATCCAGCTTAACAGACTCTGAGAACCATTTGAACTGGACAATTATGGCGAATACTGTAGCTTTTGGTTCCGCTCTTCATAAATGGGCATTTACAATTAATCAAATGCAAAAAGCAAACCTACAATTTCAAGACATCATACAGAGTTATCAAAACAATCAGATTGATCCCCTCAGTGCTGCTCTTCCGATTCATCAACCTATTTTAAACATGATTCTAGAAAATCTTCCATCTCCTCCAAAGGCTCAGAAATACCGCATAAGACATATTTGGAAAGGAGATCCCTCTTCTCCAGCAGGTAGAACCTTGCATGACTGTGACCCAGAAGGACCTTTGATAATTGGAATATCAAAGCTTGATACAAAATCAAAACACGGATTAGTGGCTGTTGGACGCATTTTCTCTGGAACCCTAAGAAAAGGCTCACAAATTCGCCTTTTTCCTGATGACCGGCTTTATAGAACACAACGTGTTACATTATTTATGGGTCCTCGGCAAGTTGTTGTTCCTTCGTTAACAGCTGGAAATATCTGTGGACTAATTGGAGTTGAAGACGCCCAATCTGGGGTTACAATAACAGGACAACAGCCACCTAAAGGTATGGAAGCTTTTGAGGATATTCAATATGCCAGCGAACCGGTAGTTACTATTTCTATAGAACCAAAAAGCCCCAAGGAGTTACCTCGTCTTCTAAACGCTCTTGAAACAATCTCAAAGGGTGATCCTAATCTTCATTTTACCATAAATGAACAAACAGGAGAGAATTTACTTTCAGGCCTTGGTCTTTTACACTTAGAAATTACGTTAAAAGACATCACAGAAACCGGAGTTCAAGTAATAGCTTCTGAACCAATTGTCCTCTATCGCGAAACTCCTACATCTGGAATAACTTTTACAGAAAAATATCCTAGCCCAAATACAAAGAACTCAATTAAAATTTCAATCATTCCAGATCCCGGTGAAATAAAAGAAGAAGAAATTTGGTATAGAGACAATCGAGGTAATATTCTTGCCAACGCCACAAATTTTTCTTTTTCCGAATCTACGAAAGATGCCCTCATAACTGGGTTCCAATGGGCCATGGAAAAGGGTCCTCTTTGTAGTGAACCTATTGGATTGACAAGCATTCGAATTGTTGATATCGAAATCAGTACAGTTCTCGCCGAACAGAATAAGGTTGAATTAATGTCAATGATAAGAGAAGCAATCACCGAAGGCTTCAAAAAAACTGGAATGACACTTCTTGAGCCCATATATGCCATCCAACTAATAGTACCGCATGAATATTTGAAAGAAACAACCGGAGTAATTATTTCAAAACGGGGCCAAGTTGATCATGCAGAGCACACAGGCTTATTAGCTACGATTAGTGGTTTAATACCAGTAAGTGAATCGTTTGATTTAGCAGATATTATCCGTTCAAAGACTTCAGGGAAGGCAATTTGGCAAACCACCTTTTCACGGTGGCAGCCTGTTCCTACCCAGCGTGTTAAGTCAATTATTTCCATCATCCTAAAGAGAAAAGGATTGAGTTAAGAAGGTAACCAAAATGGGAATTCAAATTACGGTAATTGGAAGTAGTGGACAAATATCTCCAGAAATTCAGCTCCTCGCAGAGCAAGTTGGAGCAGAAGTAGCAAAGAGTGGTGCAATATTAGTTACAGGAGGAAGAGATGGTGTTATGGAAGCAGCATCCAGAGGAGCAAGAAAATTCAAGGGTACGACAGTTGGTATTTTACCAGAAGAGAACGAACTTGGTGCAAATCCATACATCGAAATTAAAATTCCCACAGGAATTGGATATGCACGCAATTACATCAACATTTTGTCCAGTAATGCTATAATCAGTATTGCTGGTTCAGGGGGAACATTAAGCGAGATTGGTTTTGCCATCGCGTTACAGAAATTATTAATTCTGATGCAAGGCACAGGAGGAGTTACAGACATGATAGTGGAACACCAGTCCTTATTTCCTAATGCTCCGATTTATTCTGCAAAAACTAGCCAAGAAGCTGTCAACCTAATTCTCCGTAAAATCCAAGAATAATAAGCATTTAACACCTAGGCTGCATCAACCAAGAATAAGTTGCCAAGGTGGATTAAGCGCTAACCACTGCATAGTAACAAAAAGAACAATTCCACCTATCACCATATTTCTTCCCTTTTTGGGATTTACTCCAGTAAACCAGTAAATGAAACCCGCGGCGATAAGAATCGCTGAGGCAAATGTTCCAACGAGAATCACAATTCCCCAACCTGTAATCAAAAGATAGGTAATTTGTTCGAGTAGTTGTTGAAAAGGAAGTGGCGATTGCTTGAAGATTAACGTTAGATTCACCCATTCTATTCCCTTCGGATAGATACAAAAACTCCCAAAATGAAAAACTACTAGAGTAAATCATTGTCCTTGGTGCTTGAATCTTAAAGGTGTGCCCTTAGATGTGGAAATTGACGAGAAGCGACTCGATTACTGTCTGGTCTAAGGAAACGGTTGCTAAGAGCTTAAGTCGATACCGAAATATCATCGACCTCAAAGCCCAAGCTAGATACTTACTTGCTCGGAAAATGCAAGTAGAATTTGATATAAATGATTCATTATCAAATCTCTGGAAAAAGCATGAAAGAGGACAAACTGAATTTAAAAATGAGCTCAATACTGAAACCACCCAAATTAACAAATCACAAGATACTGACTCCAAATCTTTTCTTGATTTGAAAATCGAGTTAGCACATAGAATTCTAGCTAACTGCCATTTCTGTGAACATCGATGTAATGCAGATCGAACAACTAAACTTGGAAACTGTGGAGTAAATCAAAGTAGCCATGTTTCCTCGGCTTTTCTTCACACCGGTGAAGAAGCTCCGCTCGTTCCCTCTGGAACAATATTTTTCAGTGGCTGCAATTTTAGATGTGCACACTGTCAGAACTATGATATATCCTGTAATCCGTTAAATGGAAAGCAAATAACTCCAATTCAATTAGCAAAAATTGCAGATGAACTTGCTTCACAAGGAGCAAGAAACATCAATTATGTTGGCGGAGACCCAACACCACACCTACATAACATTCTCTCGTCAATGAAGCATCAACAATTCAACATCACTCAACTATGGAATTCAAATATGTACCTTTCAGAAGAGTCAATGGAACTTCTTAGAGATATTATCGATTTCTGGCTCCCTGATTTCAAATACTATTCCGAAGAATGCGCCAAAAGGATTTCAAAGATTGAAAAATATACAACCGTAATCACTCGAAACATCAAAACTGCATATGAAAAAGGCTCAAAGGAAATGATTATTCGGGTTTTGGTACTACCAAATCACCTTGAATGCTGTGTTTTACCAATTCTTGAATGGATAGCTAAAAACACACCCGATGCCCTTGTGAACATTATGTCACAATACCGGCCTCTATGGCAGGTTCATAAAAAACCTGAAATCTACAATGATATTCAACGTCGAGTCACAAATGAAGAAATGAAAAGAGCTTACACTTATGCTGAGAAGCTAGGTATCGAATTTCGATCTGTGAGCTAAAAACGGCCAGTTTCACCCCTTTTTGTGGGGTTTATGAACAAAAGACCGAATCTTTTTGATGTAGGCTTATGCGGATAGACTTGGACTTAGCAGTCAAACATCTAAAATGCAAACCCTGGCGTAAGATTACGGATTCGACTATATCTTCACCAGACCAGATAATAGACCATTGGCTTCCACCCATATTACCGCAAATGATTCGAGAAGATTTCATTGAATTTTTCATCAGTAAATTAACGGGTAAGATTGGTTGGCTACGTAGCAGAATTGATTCCTCTTTCACCAAGTTCAAGGTTGATTTTAGACCCGGCGGGTATCGAGGATTACCGGATTTCATTGAGTGGGATAGCCAATTAGATGGACAATTCCTTGAACGCATGTTTTCCCTACTTCAATCCATTGCACAATGCACTTCAAGCCTACTAACCGTTGAACAATTCTACATGCTTTCATCTGAGTTGTGTAAGTTTACAAGCTTCTCATTAACTTCCCCTGACATCAGTATCATCAAAACTTTTTGCCAAATGCCGATGATTACAATACCAGCACTTGCTCGCATATTAGGAATGTCTTACAAGAAAACGCGAAACCGATGGAACCGATTAAGAAAGCTAAATATTTGTCGAATCACTGCAAAAGCAAACTACCGCCTGTTAGGATTAATCCCAGTCTTTATTGAACTTCATGACTTGACACGCACAATCAGAAGTCCATACATTCTTTCCCAAATCGAACTTTCAGGAAATTCAAACAGCACACTTTACTTAGTGGTTGTACCGGAAGAAAAGCTAGGCACACTTTCAAAGTTTCTTCATGCTCACTTCGGAAGCACCCATACACTTTACGTAGTGGATGACCTGGGACAGGCAATTGAATTCACTCATTATCAGATCAAGTCGGGTAACTGGAATATCGATTGGCGAAAACTCTTCATTGGTGCTCATCTGCTTCATAACGATTACAATAATCCAAATAGCCCTTCACTTCCTGCTAAGAAACATCCTACCCGCCTCTATCTTCCTGATACGAAAGATAAGAAGCTGATTCCAGTTTTGATGGCTGATGCCCGAGTGAAACTGGAAAAACTCGCAAAGATAGCCGGTATGAGCATTTCCCAGGCTAGCCGTCGAAAATCAAAACTAATCGAGTTGGGAGTTCTTCAACCGGAGCCATTGATAAGAAGAGTGGGATTAATTGAAGACGTCATCATTCGAGCCAAAGAAGCTGACGCTCGAGTGTTAGGAATTATAAATGAGTTACCACAGGCATGGATAAGACAACTGACAGAATATAGCTCTGGTAAAAAAGAAATTTTGCTCTATACAACCTTGCCTCCAGGCTCCTTTGCACAAATCCGTTATTATCTCAGTAAGTATCTCCATACAGAATCTGACATCTACATCAGCGGTCCCGAAAACGGTGGATGGCCATTAACATTCGAAACTCTGGATACCGAACAAGGCATCTGGAAATGGCAAGAACCCAATATAATCGAGAACCATAAAATCCGGGCCTTCGAAAGAGCAACCCCATTAAAACAACGAAAAGAACAGCACTTGGTTACGGGAGGCTTCGGTGGATGAAATCAATTTTTATTGTATTACTTATTTCAGCACTGATTGGCGCCTCCCCATTACTCCCACCATCTTCTCAAAGTGGGGCTTTTAGGGGAAGCCCATTTCCAATTACTGTTCAATTACGAAGCCAAAGTGGCAGCCCCATCGAAAATGCTTCGATTCTGTTCTTTCACGAGACTCATAACCAATATCTAGGAGACGCCATTACAAATGCTACAGGCCATGCAACATTCATCTGGCAGATTCCCATCACACATAATATAGGACCAGTTCAGCTCAACGCAACATATCGTGGAGATCCTGAGAAATTTCTTTTACCAAGCCTGATATTGATCCCCTTAACAGTTTATGCACAGATAGTGAATAACATTAGCATAAAAGATGCAGATGGAAATCTGATTCCCTCAATAGTGAATAAGAATCAACAGTTATTTTTCCACATACTAGTCCTAAACGACCAGCTGTTACCTTTGGAAGGTATAACAGTTCAACTTCTTCAAGAGCCTAATAAATTAATCAAAGAGGGATTATCTTCTCAAAACGGGTCGATAATATTAGATTGTCTTGTAAACCAAACCATCAATAACGAAATCACCTTTACCATTCGGAGCCTAACTGAGGGATATTATAATGGAACATCACAGAACTTTCTCTTTTCGATAGAACCTTCCGCACGATTTATTGGCCTTCCCACTTTCTGGAATCCATCGAACAACCTTATCCTAAATGGAAGGTTGTGCCAAGTATCGGGATTCGGTATTAGTAATGCCCCTATTGAACTTCTTCATGAGAACAATTCATCCATAGCCATAACAAACACAGATGAAGAGGGATATTTTCATTTTAATGTAACAAAGGTATTCCGAATTATTGAAAAGAATCAATTTGTAATTCTTCGATTTAACGGAACACCTGAGAATAGCCCAATCGAGATAAGAATTGGGATAATCCCAGGTTCGTCGATTAACCCCTTTGAAGAGACAATAGAAATCGCCCCACCAGACACTTTTACGCCATTGTTACAGCAAATAACTATCATTGTAGTCGGTGGAATTGCAATTAGCACCGCTTTTCTATCAATTAGATTGAAACGCACAACTAGACGAATTGTTTCCTGTTAAATTCTAATAGAAACTTATTATACTGTAGAAAGGTTAATCGAAGGGCAACTCATCAATTGAACCGAGGTAATTTATCCGATGTCAGAGCACTGGATGTGGACTGAAAAATATCGTCCAAAGAAATTAAACCAAATTGTCGGCCAAAAACCGATTACAGATCGCTTGCAGAAATTCTTAGTCGAGCGTGATTTACCCCATCTTCTCTTCTCAGGTCCTGCTGGAACAGGAAAAACAACGGCTATTCTTGCCTTTGCCCATGAACTCTATGGAGATAAAATCACTGGCAACTTCTTAGAATTCAACGCTAGTGATGAGCGTGGGATTGATGTTATTAGAAACCGTGTGAAAAATTTTGCACGGACACATCCATTAGGAGATGTACCTTTCAAGATTATTTCATTAGATGAAGCCGATAGCTTAACCCGTGATGCTCAGCATGCACTTCGAAGAACGATGGAACGTTTCGTCACCACTTGTCGCTTTTGTTTAATTTGCAATTATTCAAGTCGTATTATCGAACCCATTCAGTCGCGGTGTGCCATTTTCCGATTTCCACGCCTCGATGAGGATCAACTAAAAGAAAGAATCGGCTATATTGCAGAACAGGAACACATCAAACTCACAGATGAGGGAATTCAGGCAATTTTGTATGTATCCGGGGGAGATTTACGCCGGGCAATAAACGTACTCCAAGCAGCTGCTGTTATTCAGAAGAAGGTAGATGCTGATGCGGTGTTCAACACAACTGGTAAAGCACGACCAGAAGATATCAGCCAAATGATCAATCTAGCATTTAATGGAAAATTCATTGAAGCCCAAGAAAAACTACGTAACCTCCTCATCTGGCAAGGATTATCTGGAACAGATATTATTCGACAAGTTCACCGTGAAGTTATGAAATTAGGAATTGATGAGATAATTAAAGTTCAACTTGTTGACACAGTCGGTGAAGCTGAATTTCGTCTTACTGAGGGAGCTGATCCCGAAATTCAGTTAAGCTATATACTAGCAAGATTTGCACTAATTGGTAAACCAAGTGACAATTGATGAAACTTGAACAACCTTGGATTGAGAAGTATAAACCGCAAAATGTCAAAGGGCTAGTAGGAAATACTGAAGCTATTGTAAAGATTGTCAATTGGCTACAAATTTGGCCTCGCAGCATTGTCCGTAATCGACGTGCCTTAATGATATATGGTCCCGCTGGTGTAGGAAAGACTATCTCCATTCATGCTATTGCAGAAGAATTAGGATATGAGGTCAGTGAAATTAATTCAAGTGTAAAACGCAGCAAGAAAATGATAGATGAATTATTAAAAACATCTACAATGTCAGGGACACTCACCAAATCTCGAGGTCGACTGGTCTTAGTAGATGAGCTCGCTGGGCTTAGTGGCAAATCAGATCGGGGTGCTGCTTCGGCGTTGAAAACGCATATACAAAGTACTCGTGTTCCCATCATTTTAGTTACCAATGATATTTCTGAAGCTAAAATTCGACCTCTCCGAAAATTATGTACTCTTATTGAGTTTAAGCCTGTAGAACCAAATGAAATAACAGAATTACTCAATTACATATGCCAACAAGAAAAGCTCGTATTCGAAGATGAAGCGATAGAACAACTAGCAATTAATTCTCGTGGAGATGTTCGAGGAGCAATCAATGATTTGCAGGCTATAGCCAAGACCGGCTTAAGCATTACTAAGGATACAGTTCTCGACTTCTTAAAATCTAGAGATTATACTATTGGCACTCAAGAGGCGATTGATAAGATTTTTTATGCTAACACTTGGGCTGAAGCAGTAAATGTTGCCAATCAAACTGACATTTATCCTGATGAACTTCTTCGATGGATTAGTAGCAATGTATCCCTTGTTTTTCCTGATTTAACACAACAAATCAAGGCTCTCGAATTTCTCTCACGGGCTAGCATTTTTTATCGGCGAATTTCCCGAACTCAAAACTGGAGACTACTTCCATATTCAAAAGAACTTATGTGCATAACTAGAACGATTACCGGTGGAACCCCTAACTCAAGACATCCTAACTATAGATTCCCTGATTGGATAAGCCAGATGGGATTTTCTCGGAGTCTACGTCAAAAACGCTCTCTGGTAGGGCAGCTGCTTTCACCCATTGTTCATCTTTCCTCAAAAAAGGCCTACAGAGAATACATAGACATACTCAGAGTATTGCTCAACAACTCCAAAACAAAGAACACCATCATCCTCGATCTAGGTCTATCAGAAGAATTGGTTCAGTTCATTACGAAGCAGTAAGACTCATTCAGATTTTTCCCAAAGTTCAATGAAACGTCGAAGTGCTAGGGCACGGAGGTTCTCAATCTTATATCGATAGATCCTAATTCGTCCAAACGTTTTTTCTTGCACCAGTTTTGCTCGTTCTAGAAATTGAAGATGGCGCCTTGTAGTGCTATGATTTAGCTGGGTTCTTCTAGCTATCTCAGAGATGTTTAATTCCCCGCACTCAGCTAACAGACGAATTATTTTGATGCGACCACGTGAGGAAAACAGCAATTCAACTGAGATTGGAGACTCATCATGAAGTTGTTTAAGGAGGCCCCTATCGGTTCCATCAATCATATTTTCTACCCCACCTCTTGCTATCAATCTGAAGTTCTAGTTCATGTTCCAGAACTTCAGCCGGGATATCTGGAAGGCCGATCAGAGTAGTGTTTCCACGTTGCCCAGGTCCTGAAATTTTCGAGGAGAGAATTCCTAAACCAACAAGCTCTTGGATATATGACCAGACTTGGGTATGAGCACGGGGATTACGACCATATTCCTCACACACAAGAGCATAACGCTCCTCTAGCGTGCCAGTGGTCACATAGGCGTCCTCTGAGGATTTCAGTAGCCTACAGGCTGCAAGCAGCAGTATTTTGGGGTGCAGCGACAAATCCAAGAGAACTTCGCGTCGTACCTCAGACGTTATAAAGGCTTTAGCACTTCGCACAAACTCAGGTGATACGCGAAGAACGCCTTTCTCATCAGCTACCTTACCTGCATTATACAAAAGTTCTAAGGCGTAGCGCGCATCTCCTGACGAGCCTGCAATATCAGCAATAAGATCCATTGTGCTTTCAGGCACAGCCCCATCCAGAAATGCCTCTTTTGCACGAAAATTCAGGATATCATGAAGCTGCTGAGAATCATACCGACTAAACTGTATCATGTTCTTCTGAAGTGTACTCCATGTACTTGGATCTAGAATATACCCAAAGAGTGGATTTCGGCTTATCCCAATTAACGATATTCGCTGTTGAGCATTGAGTTGATCATCCACTGTGCGTGATAGCAGATACAGTAGCTCTTCTCCTCGTCGCCTAAGAAATACGCCGAGTTCATCTAGAGTAATTAACAAATACAAATTATGTGTCTCAATGAAGCTCTGAATAATTGAGAGAAGCTCTTGGGTTGAGAGCCCCCGGAGTGGGATACCAGATTGAAGTGCTGAAAGGATTTTATTTAGAATCATGTATTCCGTTCGTTCACGTCGTGCATTAACATGCACGTAGACTAAGTTGAATCCATGGTTTTGAGCGACTTCAGTCAACAGCTTCCCAAAGAGTTTAGTTACAGAGGTCTTTCCCGAGCCTGTATTACCAATCACAAGAACCTTTTGTGACACACGACCAGGGGCTTCAACTACACCGCGAAACAGCTGGGTAAGTTTACGTAGATGCGTTTCGCGATGAGGGAGATTGGGTGGAACATAATCGATTGAGAGCTTCGCTTCATCGATGAATACAGATGGACGTTGTAATTCATGCCGAATGATCTCCATCCTGTGTTCTCCATTCGCGATATCTGGAACATGTGGTGGGTGCAATAAAAAGACCAGACAGAGTTGAAGATAAGTGAAAAGAAGATTTTGAAGGGATTTTGATGGGTTTAGTAGCAGTTATGGTTCGTAGTCTGATTTTGTCTCTGATTCAGAGAAGACGCGGGTGTGGAGATATTCACTTAAAACCGTTAACGCATAGCTTGCTAGACGAGAATTATCACTTTGTTCAGATCTATGCCTTCGAAGCTGGGCAGCATTGAGAATCCGATTGAGCGTAGTAAACGTATCTCGCGAATCAGTCATGAATAGGGAAATTCGATCCTCATGAATCTCGATTTGTTCTTCCATGGACACCGGGCGCCGAGATCCTTCATTAATGAAGAGGAATAGGAACACCAAGAGCATGACGCCTGTCGCTAGATAGCGAATTTCAAGAGGAAACGCAGGAATTGGAAGCCCATTCAATTCTGCTAAAAGAATGATTAACTCTGAAGCCGAAAAGCCGATGGCAATAACAGCTAGCCAAATGAGTGTGAATATTACACGAATACGCCGTCGAGCATACACATCCCTTATGATGGTATCAAGAAACAATATCTCTCCCACAAGAGGATAAAGGAGGAACAGTAGAGTACCACGCATTCCGGGGGCTGTCTTGGGTTGACCCATTTGTAAGTCCCTTTCTCATATTTTTCCAAATAGAAGGGATACGATGGCAAAGAATATATAGCGTTCGTATGGTCTATTTGACGCTCACAATAATCCTTAGGTGAGAAAATGTCGGATCTTTGGTGGCCACGATTCATTCGCAAACCGCGCTTGAGACTGCGCAGACCCCAATTAGGGGAAATCCGTATGCCTTCGAAGTGGATATTCTTTGGAATAGCACTCGTTGTCTACTATTTCATCGTCAGTGGAGGTATGTTTACTTTATCCTATCAGCCCCAACCTCTTATCCCCATGGGTGAAGGACAACCACCTTTAGCTCTTTATCCAGGCATCCATCGACAACTCCTGATAGAAGGAATTGTAGGAGGCGCCTTATACTTTGTTGGCTTTTTAGGATTCTTTCTGATGTATCAGAGTACAAGAAATATCTACAGACCACGATATTCCCAAATGCTACTCGCTGCAGGATTAGTGCTCATTCTTGTATCGTTTTTCGGTTGCCAATGGCTAATTAATGAGAAGTTCCGTTTGGCTAGTGAACTCGGCTAATCTAAAGGCATTACCATGGTTCCCGCTTTAGCCGTAAGACGTAGCCAATTATATTCGCTAATAGATGAATGATTGGAGTGACGATAATTAAGAATAGCATGAGGATCAACGGCAAAGGAATCACCAACGCACCGAAGATTATCGCCATAATTAGGAAATCCAATTGATCAAGAAAGGGAGCGGGACGTCCTCTAGCAATGTTCAATCTTCGTTTAATAAACGATCCAATCAAATCACCTACTAATGCACCTAACGATACTAAGATTACTAGTGGAACAGATAGAAACACAATAGGTATCAATTCTGGTGGTAAGATTAAGTATTGAATTATGAGTGAATGTAAGAATGGTGCAACCAACCATAGCAATATCCCAAAAAGCGACCCAGAAACCAAACCGATAAGGAATCCTTCCCAAGTTTTTCCTGGTCCGAAGAGTGGCCGACCATCTCGGAGTGTACGTTCACCATCAATGGAGTGGCGGAATTTTATAAATTTAGCAAATACTGCAAATCCATTAGCAAAGTATGCAGGAAAAATATACCAAAAGCCTAAGAGAAGAAAAATTGGATGAATATTGATACACTCCTTGCTTAATTATCGAAACCCAGTTGAATGTAATTCTACCACGAATGTCGAAGGTTCAGATTCTTCCCCCTTAAATAACTTAAATTCTCTGTAACCTTTAGATTCAGCCTTCGTAATTTGAACTGAATATGTGCTCCAGTAAGACACTACTGATGAGGCCACAGGTTGGAAAAAATCGTCTCCTTCAACATCCCCCCGTACTTGATTAACGACTATTATTGAAAATGGAAAAGATCTTGATAGGCTAGCAAGAATACCGAATTGCTGGTTCAACTTACGATTTAAAATTAAAATTTCTGAATTTAGTCCATACTCTGTTCTATAAAGTGACACTATTGTGTCGAATACTATGAGCCTTACATCAGTTGAAATAATTGATTCAAGCCGCGAGACTAATTCAGATTGCTCTTTAAAACTCGTTGGCGACACAACAGAAATTAAAGGAGATACTTCATCAAAATCGGATTCAGCCATTTGCCGAAGACGAATAATTGGAAATTGTCCCTCTAAATTAACATACAAGATTCTATGACCAGTTCGAGCTGCATTAATACAAAATTGTAAAGCAAGCGTAGTTTTTCCAACTCCTCCGGGACCATAGATTTGAAGAATGTCTGATACACCAAGCCCACCATCAAGTTCAACATCCAGAACTGATAAGCCAGAACTAACCTTTTCCTTCAAGGACATTAATTCACACCATGATTTCAATGAATTCAATGAGTTTATTAATAATAATGAATTTTTGAGCATTTATTTTGGTTCATAGAATGATTTCAACTGCTTATAGAGAATACCATCTGAATCATCAGCTCGTTTTAAGTTTTCGAGAATCCAACGAGGTAGCAAACGACTACAATACGGAGTTGCATAACGATTGTCTAAAAAGACAAGGGCACCGCGATCTTCTAGTCTTCGAATCGGTCGACCAGCCGCTTGAGCAGCAGTTCTCATTGCTGGTAATTGATAACCATAAAGTCGCCCCTTCTGATGATACTGGAGATCAAAATATTCAATTCTTGCTTTTTCTCTTGGGCTGGGTATCGCATAGGGCACCCCCACAACAACTACTGTCTCCATCTCATGACCTGGATAATCCTCTCCTTCACAATTTCTTCCTCCTAAAACACCTAACAATGCGGCTCCTTCATCGGCTTTGTTTTTGAAAGCTTTAATTAGTCGATCATTGTCACTTGATTTTAGGCCCTGTTTTTCGATGAAGAGTTCACGGTCTATCCGTGAATCTAACCCTGTTTGAAGAAGTGATTTGAGAACTCGATATGATGGGACAAAAATTCCAATATTATGAGGAGTGGCCTGAACTGCTTCTAGGATGCGTTTAGTAATCTTCTCATACATGTGTGGTGTTCTTTGTCTCATTGCTGTTGTTACACCGAGACTTATCACTGGAAATATTTGAGTGGGGCTAAATGGTGATGGGAGGGTGAGCGTTTGTGTGTCTTCAGGTAAACCAACCAGTTCTATATGAGCGTTAAGAGGTTGTAATGTTCCAGATAAATGAACAGAAGCATGACTAGAATTTAGAATTGAAGCTGACGCATACCTTGGATCTAATGCGATAACTTCCAGTTGAATAGAAGATTGGTTAATACCATTTCTAATTAAGAAATACGCGGCATCTTGTCTTTCAAGAAAATGACACCATTGAACGAAAAACCTAGCAACGTAATGGATATAGCTTATAGGAGGTCTTCCTTCGGCCAAGAGCTTGTAAAGAATTTTATCTCCTTCTTTCAAAAGTTTACTTGTAAATGATTTACACTCATTCGTCTTTTTTAACTTGGATATTCGTTGCCCGAATTCTATAGGATCAAATCTAACTTCCTGTTCGGTACTTTCTTTGAGTAGTAATTCAATAGCTTTTTCGAGCTCGATGCAAAATATTGCTATGGAGCGTAAACCAAACTTCTTTGCTTCTTTTGCGGCTTGCTGGATGGAGGTTAGATTCAGTCTTGCTGAGGCTAGTTCAACAGCAATTCGTGGTAAATTATGCGCCTCATCAATCAATAGAATGGTCTTTGCCAAAGGTCGATTGAATGCATCAAAGAAGATTGAATTGATATATGGATCAAAAACCTGATTATAAGAAGTTGCGACCACGGTAACTAGCGGTAATAACTGTCTTGTCAGCTCATATGGACATACCCGTTCGGTTTTACATTTTTGCCGAAGCTCTAATCCTGTTAAAGGGTTAAGATAGAAGCGTTTACAATAATCTGGATTCCTTTTCATTTTCTTTAATAAATTAGTGTAGAATTCACACCTTTCAGTCTGCTTTAGCTGGTTACAAATGAAACTTGCTAATCGAGCACTTGCTGCATATTTTTGAATTATCGGATTTAAGCAAGAGGACGCTCTTCCACGTTGAACAACCCCGCTAAACCTTGTAGGTTCTGACACACGACGAAGTTCTTGCATTACTCGGTCAAGTTGTTTATGGGTCCGTGCTATGTAGATAATTCCGAATTTTTCTTTCTCGAGGAGTGGGAGAACTCCTGATAATGCAGCAATGGTCTTACCAAATCCGTTTGCCGCTTCTACACAGAGATGCTTACCCACTGCTACATCCTCTTGGATGGCTCTTATTAGCCTTAGTTGACCTGGTCGGGGTGATGTGTAAGGAAAATATCGATTTGGTAAATTAGAAGTCATCGACCAGGTCCTCAGAATTTGAATGCATTCTACAGATAAAACCTCATTTACTATTCAACTTGTTTGGCTTTTGATATTTCATTGAATTCAATGAAGTCAATATTTATGTTGACAATTTAATTGCTTACCAGTTATTGATGGTGTCGATGGTTTTATTTATGAAAACCAACTATTACGTATACAAAACTGTATCCATGGAGATATGTGATTGACTGAAGAAATGAAAGTTGAGGAGACGCGTTCTTGGGCACTTAGAATGCTACAAGACCCAATTACTCAACTTCTCGCGGAGAATAGTCATTTAACAAGAGTTCAGCTTGAAACCCTCTTGATAGATTATCTTATCGATGGTTTTGGTGTAGAACGTACCGATTATGAAACTAAAGCAACTCTACGAGACTTGAAATCTAGTAAGAAGCGACAAGGTGTAAGTAGAGGATCATTTAACCGATCACTAGCACAGGCACGTAAAAACGTAACAAGGTCTATTTTCACTCTAGTACTCTTAGGTTATCTGGGCCTTTTTGATACACCCTCCCTATTACGCTATCAGGACCTTGCTGAAAATATTCGAACCTATGCACGGGAATATGACCAAGTGGCCACAGACAGCGGAAAACCCACGCCAACTCATCTTCAAACCTTGAAACAAACCAGGGACCGAATTCTTCAGCTTATTGAGGCGCTTGCACAGCCTCTCGCTTTAAAACCTGAATGATTTCAATGAATTCATTGAAAATAATCTGATGTATTATACTAGGCCCTAAAGCAACAACTTAGCCAATTGTTCGCCGCCCTGAGTGCAATCTAATCCCGCATCTGTCTCTATTACATAACCACATTCTAAGAGATATTTTTTCGCACGCCTGAAATATTCGAAATCAAAACCTCTTTCAAGAAGCTTCGTTTCTTGGACATTTGATCCCATTTCCATTAGAGTAATTAGAAGCGATAGATACCCGAATTTTGTAATACGATTATTAACTATCAGGGATACTTCTTCTCCTGGTGAGAGAGATGCAGGTAACCATGCAATGAATGAAAAGAAAACTATCTCATCAAATGATTCAATCAATTGTAGAATCTTTTGTTCTGTACCTGGTTGAACACCTAATACACTCTTTCCTAGTTTAACATGTGGTATTTGATCTAAAACTCCGGAGTAGTGATAAGTACGCCTTACCACCTCTCCACTTTTTAGCCTTTGAGTAATCTGTTGAGTGTATCCATATAATTCACGAAAGAATTTTGTTTTTCTCGCCTGGCTAGATCCTTTAGGCTGTTGGAAATCAAAAGAAATGACTGAGACCCTGTTCAATTGTGTTGAAGCCAAATGTTAGACCTCCGGAATTTGGAACTAATATTAGCTTAGAAAAAAGTGTACCCCTGAAAGCTAATTTGAACGAGTTCAGTCTATTCATTATATTCAATAATTTCATTAATTTTATTGATATTCTTTGGCATCGAATGAAAAATTGTGAATAGATGGTTAGTTTTCTACTTATCGTTGAAGTTTCTTGAAGACATCAGGGAAGTCTTTCTTCAGCTTTTCCTCAAGTGCTTCGGCAATGAATCGTGATTTACCACCAAAGCCACCGTATTGTCCTTGACCAGATTTTGTTGCAGCAACGGCTACAAAATCTAATGCGGCTTTAAGCCAAGCCGGTACGCTAGCACTAATTGTACGGCGACCTTCGTATTCGCTTTCTATGCGTAGTCTTTTCAGTCCAGAATCTCCAACTCTAGTCGACAACTCGTCTAACTCTATTTCAGTGGTTTCAGATGGTGGTTTTTTCTCTCGGATTTTGGATTTCTCTTCCTTTTCTTTTTTCATTCGTTCCCTTATCAAATCAGTAGCTGACATACTTCAAATCACCTTAGACAAACGTTGAGCCCTTTGTCCATAATTCTGTGGCCTGAATACGCCCTGCTTCGGGACTATGTATCAGACCCTGCTTTTCAAATAAGTCAAAATCTTCCAACACGCTTTCCCATGACCGGTTATTGGTTAGAAGCCAAGACTCGATTTCGTCAAGTGAGCGAGGATCGGAAAGAAATTGTAATAGTTGAGTTTGAAAAGATGTAAATTCAGCTCTTGCTTTTGTAACCTCTTTCTTAACAAACTGCTGCACATATTCTGAATCAACATGATAAACAGAGAAGACCTGTTCGAGGTTATAACCATCATTCACTAACACTTCAGCGCCTCGAATTGCATCTTGAAGGCAACGAAGCAAAAGTTCTAACATAATTCCAGGATTTCCTCCTGAATAATTATAAATCGCTTCAAGTGCCTCAGGAGTAAAAGGATGTAATATCTCCTTAACCTCTTTAGATGTAAGATCAGGTGGTTCTTCTGAATCTAGAGAAAGTTTTTCCATAGCACTCTTGAGATAAGCGATTCGCCAAAGCAAGACCTTCATCGCACTATTCTTTTTCATCCGACGCATATCATAAATCTCGACAAAGCGTCTTCGAATTGCGGATTTAGTCCCATGGCCAAGTGTTTCGCCAACAGAAGATAGAAGCTCCAAGGTTTTAATAGCACTTTCTCCTACACGTGTAATTACAGCTAGAGCCAAAACGAGATACCGACGACCATCTCTTGTCTTATCATTTACCATGCGTAAGAGTGTGTCAACAATTCGTACACGATTATCAGGTCTTTGTCTTTCTAATTGCCTAAACTCATCAATTAGCAAAACATATGATGTTTCGTTCTCCTCAGCGTCAGTTCTTAGAGCTAATAATAGACGTGATAGCCGTTTAGCAATTGAACCACTTCGAACAACTCTAACTCCTACCCTGTCAATCAAGAAATCACGAACCGTCTGATCACCTAGATTTGCATGAACCAGATCATCGATGAGTGCATCTGCCGAGCTTATACCTTCAAGTCGAATGGCGCGTATTTTAGGAAGGCGATTTAAGGATTGTTGAATCATTTCTAAGAAAGTGGTTTTCCCCGCACCCAATGGTCCTGAAACAACCACACTTGCAGTTTGATTACGAAGGTAATTGACAGCCCGTTTGATGGCTAGTGATTCTTCATGAGGAACCACATACAAATCAGCAGAGTCAATGCCAAAGAGCTCAATCCGCTCATTCTTAAAGCCCCATTTTGCTAGCATTTGTTGATCAAACTTGTGCGTACGTTCGACTAATCGATCTAGTTCACTCAGACTCAACACACCCGGATTTATTGCAGATGACTTTTCTATGATATAAGGATTATTAATTGTAATGGAGATATAAAACATACCAATTCTATTGAATTCAATGAATTTATTGAGTTTAGTGTTGTCAAATCTTAGTAAATGCGATGACATCAATTTTGGTGATAACCCCGATTGGTCGTCCATTTTCTACCACAATTAGGGCATCAACTCCTGAAACCATTTTAGAAAATACTGACTCCACACTTTCAGTAATTTCCACCTCTGTGAAGGGAGGATCCATTATCTCTTGAACTGTCAATGTGAACACATTATGTGAATCCATAGCCATCAGTTCTCTAATAATAGTCCCCTCACTGATAGAACCCACTGACTTGTTCCCTTTTATTACTGGAAGTTGAGAAATTCCGTGACGTTTCATAAGAATTACTGCTCGTCTGACCCTATCATTTGGACTAATCCATATCAATGGTTGAAGTTTTGTAGTAGCTCGTTTCCATTTTATGAGGTCCCGAATATTTGATCGGGTCTTTTGTTTCTTTTCGATTTCATTAAGAATACGTTTCAGAGTCATTATACTAGGATTCACTTTACCTTTTTCGATTCGTGCCACCAATGATTGACTAATCCCCACCAGCTTAGCTAATTGAGCTTGAGTAAGACCTACCTTTTTCCTTAATTCTTGGAGCTCCTTTGGGGTTGGCATACGAAATTCCGTCAAATAGGCACCTTCTTTATTTCATTATATTATGATGATAACTCCAAAAGAATTAATACTCTGCTACCATCGGTGAAAAAGGAGTTGACACCGATGACAGAAATTCAACAAGCAGAAATTCGGGTTGTCGGTGTTGTACAAGGAATTGGTTTTCGCCCGTTCATTTATTCTTTGGCCACAGGTCATAACCTGTTAGGTTATGTATTGAATACAGGAAACTCTGCTGTACGAGTCGTTGTTGAGGGGGATAAAGATGAAATTATTGATTTCATTGAATCCATTGAAAATAAGAAACCTCATCTTGCTGTAATTGATAGTATACGTACTATTTGGCACCCACCAACAGGTGAATACACTAATTTTCAAATCCGTATCTCAAAAGATGAACAAAAAGCAGGCGGCTCAGTAATACCTTCTGATATAGCCATTTGTAATGATTGTATCAAAGATATGCAAAACCCCAAATCCCGACACTATCAATACCCAATGACGTGTTGTGCTATTTGTGGACCACGATACACAACAGTCACTGATACTCCGTATGATAGAGAACGTACCACAATGGATGATTTTCCTTTATGTGACAATTGCGAGGCTGAATTTCTCAATCCAATAGATCGGCGATATAATGCCCAAACAATTTGTTGCCCTACTTGCGGTCCACAATTTCAGCTACTTGAATCAGACGGATCTATCGTTGATACTACAAACGTATTTGAAAAGACTGTAAATCTATTAAACGATGGCGCAATTGTTGCGATAAAAGGTTTGGGTGGTATACATCTAGCCGTCATGGCTAGTCTTGAAGATCAAATCACACGATTACGAATGATTCGAAAAAAACCCCGCAAACCATTAGCCATAATGTCTCCTGATCTGAATACGATTCGCCAATATGCGGAAATCAGTGATACGGCAGAACAGCTTCTATGTTCATGGAGACGCCCGATTGTTGTTCTTAAGAAATCCCAGCCATTTCCATTAGCCCCATCTCTTGCACCAGGATTAGACACCATTGGTGTAATGCTCCCCTATTCAGGAATCTATTTACGACTATTTGAAGGGCTCAATGATCTAGCACTTGTTATGACCAGTGCTAATCCCTCTGGGTTACCAACCATAATTCAGGCTAGTACCTACCAAAAACAGTTCATGGAAATGGCAGACTATTTTCTCACACATAACCGAACAATATACCAAAGATGTGATGACTCGGTAGTCATCCCCATTTACGATCGCGGCCTTATTATTCGCCGCTCAAGAGGATTTACACCAGAACCCATTGAAACAGCTGAATTAGGTCCTTCTATTTTGTCATTAGGTGCATTAGAAAAAAACACAGGAACCATCTATCAAAAGAAACGTATTTTCATGACACAGCATATTGGGGATGTTGATACCATTGAGACCTTAGAATTTCTCAAAGATAGTCTCTCCCACCTTCAGAAATTACTCCGTGTTTCGACTTTTGAGGCCATAGCTTGTGATCTACATCCAGATTTTTTGACAACAGAATATGGTGAGAAACTAGCCCAAGAACAAGAAATCCCACTCGTCAAAGTCCAACACCATCATGCTCATCTTGCTTCATTATTAGCAGACTTCCAATTACCATCTACAGAAGAGATAATTGCCATTTGCTGTGATGGTGCAGGATTTGGTAACGATAACACCATTTGGGGGGGAGAAATTTTACGTGGATGCGCGCGCAACTTCCATCGCACAGCCCATCTTGAACTTCACCCAATGCCGGGTGGTGATCTTGCAGCCAACTATCCGCTTCGAATGCTTATTGGAATTCTTTCAAAGATCTACTCACCCACCGAATTGTACAACCTGTTTGAAAATGAAGCCCAAACCGCATTATCTCAAGGCTCCCAAGAATTAGGGATAGCTATTCAGCAAATTAATCAAAACATCAATACTCCCTTAACATCCAGCACAGGACGTGTCCTAGACGCACTTTCTGCACTTCTTGGAGTCTCTTACTTCCGAAGTTATGAAGGCCAACCAGCCATTGAATTTGAAGCCTATGCCAATATGGGGAATATGAATTCACAGATGGATTTTGAAATTCCTGTAAAACAAGAAGGATCCTCCCAAGTTCTGATTACAAGTGCACTCATTGACCACATTATGAACCTACGCAAGAAATTCAAAGGACAAGATCTCGCATATGCATCACATCAGATTCTCGGAAAAGGCTTAGCCAACTTAGCGCTTGATTCGGCTCAAAAGCATGGACTGAAAAAGATCGGTTTTTCAGGCGGGGTGGCCTATAACAGAATTTTAACAACAGTCATCCGAGAAACCATTGAAGCCGAGGGGTACACCTTCCTAATGCATCGCTATGTACCCCCTGGTGACGCAGGAACCTCTGTCGGCCAATCTCTTGTTGCTCGGGCCATGATTCAATAATCAGAGAATCAATAAATTGTGTGTTCAGTTAAACAAAACGTATTTCATTTATTTCATTGAATTCATTAAGTTCCAGTGGAAATCATCCACAACTAATATAAATACCCGATATTTATCTAGACGTAGAGTTGTAGTATCATGGCAGCTACCCGAACAACACAACAATCCTCCTCAAGCACCCAAAAAACTAAAACTCGCCAACGAGTTACAACGATTCAACCCCCAGAATCTGCTGATGTAAAGACTTACATTACTGATCTTTTACGTGATGAAGGTGCACTCACTAGGGGAGATATTACGGTTAAAACAGGAATCCCACGAACTACCGTATATGATACTCTCATGAATCTTCTTATTGCAGGCATTATTGAGAAATATGTTGAAAGAAATGGCCGCCGTGGAAGACCCTCTGTTTACTATCAATTAGTAGCTTAGTAAATAGACAAACCCCTTTATTTCCACTGGAACTTCTTATTGAATGTATTTTTTGTTACCCTTTCAGCTAATCGTAAAATGCGCAAAATCAATTTCTAAAACATCAGCATATTGCAACGAGAGAGTGTAAAGTATTTATACAAGGTAGAATGAAAACATTCGGGTATTATTCTTCGAATTATATATTTGAACTACCAAACTTCGACAATTCTTCGACTTCCAGTGGAAATAAAGGGGAGTGGTTCGTTTAGTTTTCCTATCAATTGGGTAGGGCCAGGATCTTCTTGATTTATAATACCTTATAAAAAAAGTTTATAACTATAGTGCGAAATTTTTTGTAATTTAGTAAAATATAGAAGGAGTTATCCTAGATTCGGGTTGCTAGTATTGCAGCAATTTCTTCTGTGAGTTCTTCGATGTTAACGCGATATTCACGCTGGGCAGCGGATCCGCGTCTGGTAAGGCTTCCGTCTTTGTGCATACGTGAGAGATATGTTGATGCTGTGGCTAATGGAATTGATGGTTCAAATGTTCTTTCATAAATTTCCTGGACGTCTTTTGAAGTAAACCAGCCATGGCGGCAATTTCTAAGGACGATATAGCGAACTTTTTGGCGAACACTCCAAGACTCAATGTCTTGGAGTTCTGCTGTTTCAGTGGTTGATCCATCTGTAGATTCTTTAGTTCCTGTGCCCATAAGGGCAGAAGCGATGGATTCAGTAATTGATGAAGGGAGGCCATCAGTAAAAGTTAGAGTCACATCGCAGGATTTTCCGTCTATAAAGAGTCCTTCGATAGTTATCTTTTGTTTTCGCTTCTTCATCCGTCGATCACCCACTCTAATCTAGCTCTCCTGTCCCAACTAGGAAGGCGTGTTAACATAAATAAAAGTGTGATGGTGTGAACTAATAGAGTTAGAAATGTTGGAAAGTATCAGAATTACGTGTACCTTTGAGGTTGAGGTAGTAAGGCGGTTCTTAGTTTCATTGCGGAGTTAATGAATAAATAAGGTTTCTAAGGGCTTATTTGTAAATTTAAAGCGTTTTGTCCATATTTTGATACTGTTCATGTGTTGTTAACACTATAACATATAAAATGACAAATCTAAGGCTTTAGAAAGGTTTTCCAGTGGAAATAAAGGGGGGAGGTTTTGTTAACTAATCAAGGTACATAGTATAGTATCAATTCAGAAAAACAGGGTATCATTAGGGTTATTTTCAATTTTATGTTAACATTTATCGCGCCAATTGTGAACAAATTAACCATTATTATTTGAAATTAATATTTGAAAGTAGGCTGACATTACGAAACCCTAATATGGAAGATACATCCATTTCCAAAAGAAACGCTAGTGTTTCCTTTGGGATTTTCTGGAGGAAGACATCCAAATGGATGAACAAAGACCGCTTGATCGAATCTTTGATAGACTTAGTTCAGGTCCCACTCTCATTCAGGATCGAAAAGTGTTGTGGCATTCTTATGTTCCTGACGAACTTCCTCACCGGGAAGAACAAATTACACAAATTGGAAGCATTTTAGCAACAGGATTGAAAGGAAGCCGGCCTTCGAACGTGTTTGTTTACGGAAAACCAGGTACTGGAAAGACTGCTGTTACTCGGTATGTTCTCCGTGAGTTGACAACGAAGTTTGGAGAACTTCAGTTGCCTTTTAAGGCCGTGTATTTGAATTGTCGAAACGTGGATACCGATTACCGCGTACTCGCTAGAATTTGTGCAGAACTTGGACAAAAGGTGCCATTCACGGGTTTACCAACCGATGAGGTTCATTCACGATTAATAGAACTATTGGAAAGCCAAGATATCCTGACAATAATTGTGCTCGATGAAATTGATCGTTTAGTGTTAAAGAGTGGTGATGATACCCTCTATAAGTTAACACGGATTAATTACGAGCTATCTAAGGCAAGTGTTAGTCTAATCGGAATATCAAACGATCTTAGGTTTCCTGAATATCTAGATCCACGGGTCTTGAGCAGCCTTAGTGAAGAAAAAGTTATTTTCCATCCCTATACAGCCCTACAATTGCAAGATATTCTTCGACGCCGAAGTTCACATGGTCTGAAAGAAGGTATCTTGGAAGAGCCTGGTGTCATAAATCTCTGTGCTGCTTTAGCAGCTAGAGAGGAAGGAGATGCTCGACGGGCTCTTGACCTCTTTAGGGTTGCTGTTGAGATTGCTGAACGCGAAGGAAATAAGATGGTTCAAGTGGACCATGTTGAAAAGGCTCGCTTAAGTATTGAACGGGACACGGTACTTGAAGTGTTACGCACTTTACCCGTTCAGCAGAAATTAGTTCTCTATGCTGTCTACCTCCTAGAACGACACAAACACCCTCATCCAGTCACGGGAGAGGTTCAAGACGTTTATGGTGATTTATGCGCGCAGCTAGGTATGGATCCATTAACGCAACGTCGCGTAAGTGACCTCATCAACGATCTTGATGCAATTGGAGTTGTTAATGCAAAGGTCGTCAGCAAGGGGCGTTATGGACGTACCAAGATAATCAGATTGAGTGTAACCAAAACAATGGTAGCCGACGTTTTAGAACGCGATTCGCGAATAAAAACACTCTCAAGTTATGTTCCTAAATCACTTGGTAAATAATCAAGTCGGTGGTTTCTAGATAGTGAAAATTCCCCGAACCCCTCTTCATTTGGTTGATTATGCTTTTCGTGCACTTGGTAGAGAAAAGCTACCTATTCAACAATTAATTTTTTTCCTGTCCTTTGATATCAGACAAATGCCTCCTTCGCAAGCTCAGAAATTAGTTCAAGAATTGCAATCAAAAGGGCAGCTAGAAATTGCAAACGGCTTGGTTAAACTAACAACTGAGATTACTCAAGAACCTAATAGCAAAGTTACAACGAGTAAAGCAGATTTGGGAGAATTACTTCGCCTTTTTGTAAGCTCATCGCGATTGTCACGAGCTGTTGGTATCAGTGATGATGCAATTGAATTCATTCGAGTTGAAAACAATCCCCTACAAATTGAAGCAACGGTTCACGGGTCACAGGACTATGTTCTTAAATTAGATGAAGAAACAAGACAAATTACTCATAACTGTCCTGATTGGCGAAAAGTAAGTGTGCTCCATCGATTTTGCAAACATGTAGCTAAGCTATTTCTCCTTATGCAAAAAGATGAAGCCATTCGGATTTTAAAATCAGTGCAACAAGAATCCTGGGATTTTGATTTGATTTAGATGAAATTCAAACTTTTCACGTTGAGTGTGTGTAGATTAACTAGTGGAACAATTCCAGGTGTAGGATCAATGCCTATCAGTTTTTGGTAATCAGTTTGACTTTGAAAGGTTCCTGAATTGATAATGAGTGTTTTTCGATAACTTCCTACACTGGTTACATGGATGTGTCCACAATGAAGAATGTCAGGAACATCATCAATAACAAGCCAGTCACGGGGTTCAGCAACTATGTTTGTGCTCTTACCATATATTGGAGCAAGGTGACGACCTCGAAGCATCTCTCGCATTGCGGCGAATCCTGCTTCAACGTCCGGTTTTGATAGAGCTCCCATGATATCCACCAGACTATCACCATGATAAATGAGGAGACTAACCCCATGAAGTGTAATCTGTGATGGACATCCTAGTGAGGTTACTTGTATCCCAGAATCAATTAGAGTAGTAAGAAATTGGTCTGCTATTGCAGGTCGTGGAACAGCTATTCGTACCCCATCATGATTTCCGGGAGCAATTACAAGGTGGATATGGCTCGGAATATCTTGAAGGAACTTACAAATTCCATTAAATTGTTCATAGAGATTATGAATAGTAATTTCAGCTAATTGGTTCGGATAAACCCCAATGCCATCGACAAGATCACCATTAATTACGATATACTTAACGGTGCTGGCTAGATCTATGTGTTCATCATCACCTTCTTTTCCGTTTAGCCAATCGATGACACGTTGAAAGACATTATTCAAGAAATGTCGACTGCCAAAATGAATGTCAGAAAGAAGTAAAGCACTAATGTTCTCTTTTGCCCGATTATTTCGCCGTTGTGATGGAACATCAGGTAAAAAGAGATCTTTGACAATCACCATCTCGGAACTAACCGGTGCTCCTTCGACACATAAAATTTGGTCTAATAAAACACTGCGCGCTTTTTGAATTAGATTAGGATCTCGGTGTTGTACGATAACTGAAATGCTTCCTGTCAAATCTTCTAATTCAATTACAACATTATCATTTTTTGTAAGAGTTTTGTTAGTTACCATTCCGACAATTTTTACAGTTCTTTCCTTCGTCTTTCCTTGGTTATTACCTGATTTTGTTACTTCGCTAATGTCAGTTATTCCCTTTCCATCGACGCGCTGTGTAATGATTGCTCGGATACGATTATAACGATCTTGAAAATTCGTCACAAAATCCTCAATTGTTCCTTTACTCAGCAATTCCTGAGTTGGGTCCTTCTGGATCTCAATCCTAGTTTTAACGCTTTCAGCAATACCCTTTGATGTTACATGAGGAACTGAAAGGCCTTGAAGGCTTTCTTCAGGAACGAGATCCAATTCGTTAGAGCTAGATGGAGTAGTTTGAAAATGAATGGGTTCAAGAACGGGTGTTTCTGCGGGATGAACAGTATCAGAGGTTAGAAATCGTTGAACCAACTGATTAGGATTGGGTTCTGATTTTAGCATGTCAAGAGTTGCAGGGCTAATCTGAAAGCCTGCTTTAAGCAACTTTGCAATTGAGGATTGAACATCAGGGTTATCTGTTTGCACACTTTATCGCCATCATGCCTAGGTAGTTATCTTTTTTGTAGGGTTCGGTTGGGATGGTATCATAAGGAACTTCGAAGATAAATATCTACAGAACAGATATTTGGTGATTATCATGGAGGCACGTAAGTTACAACGGGTAGGCGCATCCTTTCTCCTCTCTGTACCAAAAAACTGGGTCGAATCACAGGGTCTAAAGAAAGGATCAATGATCTTAGTACATGAACGCGTAGATGGCATGTTAATTATTGATCCGGGATTATCTGAAGAACCACCACGGATTCGAAACGTGATTTCAGATCCAGCAAACCTAGCACGAAACATACTTGCCGGATATTTAGCGGGAAATGATGTCATTGAAGTAAATTTAGGAAAAACGATTACGCCAGCATTGAAAACAGAAGTAAAGCGGATGGCTCAATTTCTTGTTGGCGTGGAAATCATGGAAGAGGATGCTGCTACTATGACACTTCAATGCCTCATTCCTCGAAGCATCGATCTAAGAACTTATCTTCGCCGTACATATGGAATTGCTGAAAAAATGCATGAAGACGCGGTTCATGCCTTCATTCGAAATGATAAAGAACTTGCTCAAGATGTTATCAATCGAGATCGCGAAGTAGACCGATTGTACTTTCTCGTTGTTAGACAGCTTCGAAAGGCTATCGCTTCACCAACTGGTGATTTACTTCTTTCACCACTTAATCTACTGGATTATCGATTAGTAGCAAAGGAAGTTGAAGCCATTGCTGATGGCTGTGCCAGTATCGCTGAACAAGTTATTACTGAAGGCTATATGGTTCCACCACGTTCTTTTTCACGGGTTTTGTCTGAACTCAGCCAGAAAGTACTCCGAGCTCATCGAGAAGCCATTACCGCGGTATTACAACAGGATAATACACGAGCTCGTAATGTGATTGAACGTCAATCTGATATTTCTAAATTAGTTATTGAAATCACTGAGGTATTAGCGAAACAGGATACTTCAGTATTACCTGTCTTTGATCGTGTCATACATAATCTTGAACGTATCTTCGAATCCAGTATTGATATTGCTGATCTTGTGATATGATGAAAGAAATGGCGCGGAGTAAGGGATTTGAACCCTTGCGACCTGAAGGTCACTGGATTACCCGATTCAACTCGAGTCCAGCGCGTTACCGCTCCGCCAACTCCGCAGGGGCATAAAACATCGATTCACTGCCCAATAAACATTCTTTCCTTCTTTTCAATAGTTATTCTACCCAAACATTTTACTTCTTCGAACAACCCCTCATCACATTCAGGTGATTCATTTTGCCCATTTCCAAAGATGTTACATCCATTTCACGGAAATACAAAATCATTGGACGCCAGGAAATCCTTTTGCAATGCTTGGCTTCGGACAAAGCAAATAAACATCTTCTTATCGAAGGTCCGGTAGGGGTAGGGAAGACCACAGTTGCTTCTGCCATTGCCAATTACCTCGGGCGATCCTTCTTTCGAGTTGATGGTGATGAACGATATACATCTTCAAAACTTGTTGGGTGGTTTGATCCACCAGTGGTGTTAAGAAACGGTTATACACGCGATACTTTCGTTCCAGGTCCCCTTGTCGAAACAATGGAAACTGGTGGAGTCCTTTTCATTAATGAACTCAATCGTATGCCAGAAGCCACCCAAAACACACTTCTACCCGTCATGGATGAAGGGCGTTTACACATACCTAAACTTGGAATCATCAATGCTAAGAACGGCTTTCGTATAATAGCAACACAAAACCCTGAAGCAAGTGTTGGTGTTACACCCCTTGGGGAAGCTCTACGTGATCGTTATGTTTGGCTTTATTTAGACTATCACTCAGAATCGGAAGAACAAGATATTGTTAGAATTAATACCGGGATCACCGATGAAGAAATCGTCAACCTTGCAGTAGCCATCTCTCGTGCCACCCGTGATTTTCCAGATATAAAAAGGGGAGCTAGCGTCCGAGGCGCCATCGACATAGCTAGCCTCTATAAACAACTTCCTGGTGATGGTAATCGGGTTTGGGAGCAAGCTGCAATTATGTCATTGGTTCCCAAAATCGAATTACAAGATACTACTCAAAGAACAGCAGTTGAAGTTATCAAACAACTCGTTAAATCAGTGTTAGCAAATTTTTGATCACTGAGGAGGTTTCTTCCTCCGATGACGTGCCCATAGTCCTTTCCGGAACACTTTCTGATGAAAAGCTCTTCGAATCCGAAATTCGGGCTAACGGCCGTGACTTTCAATACTACCTCCGCCTTGGCCGAACATTTGATTATCCTACCGCAAAGGAAATGGCTAAACTCGCAATTGAATTTGGTAATATATCAGCCCTACAAGCCCTAGCTCAACTTCAACCCATTGCTACTAGCGAAGCCATCTCCACTCAAGACGGCGTCCATCTCATTGCTCGTTCTGCACGGGACGGAAACGTGGCTGCACCTCTTCTGTTTTTCCAACTTCGTCACCAAATCCGTGGAAGCTACCGACAAACCTTCCGTGAACTTGCCAGAGCTACTATCATACATTCAGCCCTAAGAATCAGTGGTCGTGGTCTTAGGCCAGAAACCATCAAACAAGTCCCATTCAATCCTGGATTGGACGAATTCGATTTGGAAGCTACCTTAGAAGAGACCCTTCTTAAACCCAATTATGTAAACTATGCTGACATTATTGGTATTGAACGCGTTGCTCGGAAAAAAATCGGGACTATCATCCTTGATACCTCGGGGTCTATGGCAGGGCAAAAACTCCTCACTGCTGCTACAGCCGCCGCGGTCGCAGCTTATCATCTTCGGCACGATAAATACGCACTTGTTGCCTTCAACACTGTTGCTTCCACCATTAAAACCATGGAGCAAAACACAACTATTGATTCCATTGTGGATACAATCCTTGACACCGAACCTGCCGGCTACACCAACATCAGTGATGCCCTTAAGGTAGCTTACCTTCAATACCAAAAGGCGCATCACTACGAATCATGGGCAATTCTAATTACAGATGGCATTGCAAATCGTGGAGATCCTCCGGAACTCCACGCGAAGAAATATCATAACCTTCATGTACTCCAGACACCTGGCACACATCCACAGGGTAAAGAGACCTGTATTCAAATTGCAAAGCTTGGTCGTGGGCGTCACGTCAAAGTCAATTCTTATACAGAAGTACCCCGTGCCCTAATGCGGCTGCTACGCCACACCTAATCCCCAATCATTCAATAATTCTTAAGCACTCCAAGGGAATGCACTCAACGGGCCGATTCCATCACCAGGTTCCGGATACATGACATTCACCAACAGTTACACTAGATAAAGTCATTTAAACACCACAAAATTTCGCACTATAGTATCGAAACAAAATAAGTCACCGCTACTCAACTCTAAAAGGCACAAAGCTTAAATCAACCACACTAGTCCTTCTGTATCAGATGCCCCTTAGCGGGGTGGGGTAGCCAGGATATCCCGCGGGGCTCATAAACCCAATTGGGAAACCCCGAGATCGGTCGTTCAAATCGACCCCCCGCTACCACTTTCTTAAGAATTTGTATCTTACGCTGATTTTCAGATTGTTAGAAGAAGATGTTCATACACGCAATTCCTCTTGCGACGGGATTACTGAGGGGATGAGGCAGATTTTCAATAACATGAATGGTCAGATCGTGTACGAAGAAGCGCCCTTTTTTCGTGACTTCTTCGTCTTTGATATAACCTGTGAGCTTGAGAAGGTTTGCAACTAATCTAAGGCGCCGTGGGAGAGATTTTAGAAAGGATTCTTCGAGTTTCAAATCGTAGAGGTGGTGGGCAAACTCGCGCCAAGCATCGAATGTTTCACTGAATTCGATTCGATAGCCAAAGGTTTCTCTTTTACTCAAATGTTCAAGGTATTCATCAAGGAATGGATTAACCACTTGCACGTTGTTAATTTTACTAAAGGCCGAAGGACCAAAGCCAAAGTATTCAGCAGGGTGTTCAGTTAGGGATTTTTTAGCGAGTTCGGGTGTAGAAAATACCCACACATTTTCTCGTTCATATCCCATCCCGGTTAAAATATCATCTGCGGTTTCAATCATTTCAAAAATGTCATGAGGAGTAACATTAGGCTTGGCACGGGCTCCGGGGGCTTTTGTAAAGGGATAAGTGGTTATTTGGTCAAGACCAAGATTCGCTAAACGTGTAACGTCAAATAAAAAATCACCGCGGTGTTGATGGGGTAAGCCCACCATAAGGTCTGCATTAACAACAATTCCGAGATCATGTGCCTTTTCTATAATTGCGCGAATCAATGGCACATCGGTTCGGTCGCGTTGAACATTTTCGAGAACTTTCTTGGTTAGAGACTCAACACCCATACTTATCTTCGTCACATCTAATTGGTGGAGTGCCTCAAGATAGTTTTCAGTAAAGTAGGGGGGTTTGCCCTCTAGGGCTATGTCTTCAAGGTGTACATAGTCCTTTAATTTCGATAGAATTTGACTTATTTCTTCTTCTCTAAGAAGATTGGGGGTTCCACCACCAAAATAGACCCATTCCACCTTTCCTTCTAATTCTCGAAGCTCAATCTCCCGCAGTAAGGCTTTGACATAAGCGTCCTTTAAGGTCGGTTCAAAGAGAACACGATGAAATGGGCAAAAAGCACAAAGGCGTTCACAAAAGGGCACATGTAAATAAATGCCTACGTGAGAGGTAATGACTTCTTTCCAGTCGATGGCACAATAATCATAATTTAGCTTGGAAAAACTCGACGCCACCATCTTTTTCGCAATTTTGGTTATCATTGTAATACTCTCGATTTTGTTAATTTGAACCGAAAAATATGAGCAAACCTCTTTGAAATGAAGAGGAAAAGCCAAAATTTTGGTCAATTAATGTAGTGGGAGATTACCCGCCAGGCCCACCATGCCAAGGAACATCTTTCCAGGTTAGATCCCAAAGGTCTTCTTCAGTGAGGGTTTCTTTTTCTATAACGAGTTCGTATAGTTGTGTTAGAAGTTTGTGGTGGCGTTTTTCGTCACCGAGAATATACTTGAGGACTTCCTTAGATCCAGGATCATCAGTCTTGGGGATGAGCTGTTTATAGGTGTCAATGGCTTCGGCTTCCAATTCGATGTGGGCTTGAATATCTTTGCTTAATTCATCTCGTTTTGTTTCTTCAATGAATGGAGTTTTTGATTCAAGCCGCGCTAGGATAGCGTTGAGCATGAGAGCGTGTTTATTGGAGTCGATAGCGATTGCTTGGATGAGGTTTTTGACAAGTTGGTTTTTTGTATCTGTAACACTCTTCTTCGCAATTCGAACAATTTTCTCCTCAAGCGCGATTTGGTTTTTAAGAAACGCTTTGAGTTGATCCGTATCCATGGGTAGGTCACCAAAGTCCTCTTCACATGTGCTTCCTTTTTTGTGTTGTTATTTTCCCAGAGGAGGTCAAAGCTTCAATTACACTTACATAGAAAAGACCAATGAGTAATCTTGGTTCCACGACTCAATATCACCTAAGGATCCCAAATCTCTCCAGACAACCTCCGAATACTATTAAGACTGCAAAACCCATGTTAATCAAGTTCTTGGGAGAAACATCAACAGGAACTTCCGCTCATGACCCCCCCACAACCAACAAATCAAGCAGAAGCCATCAACATTCAGCAAGAGGAAGCCATCAAGCAGTTTTTGTCAATTTCAAATACAATCACATCCATTCTAGCATCTTCTCCGCTCGATCATTATGAAACCATAAAATTCGTACCAACCATGCTTGAACTCTCTGGCCCAAGATTTGGTGCCGCTGAATACCGAAACACCAACAATCAGTTAGTTCTTAACCTCTCGCAAGACTTGTTAACAGAATACCAAAAGTATCTCAAACCGATTCTCTGGCGAGAAGCCTATCTACTACATCTTCCTAATTGCATTAGACATGTTTCCCAAGCTGCCGACCTTGGTTTATATTGTTACTATCTATACGGGCTCAAAACGAAACAACAACGGCGTGGCTTCCTCCAACTCTGGGAAGCTGTTTCTCCTCCAATCGAATATCCCACATATCGATATTATCCCACTGCAGGATTTCCTTTCTTCGACAAAGTAGTCGATGGATCCTTTCTTCGAAAAGCCACACAATGGTTCAAACCTTTCGTTGATTTATCATCAACAATGACGACCGATGCTTATACTGCGAATATGGAACGTTGGATGGTTAATTATCAACGAATTTTACGTCCTATAGAGCTCAAAGTTCTTCGTGGTTTAAACGATTGCTTAACCTGCTCCCAGATTGAATTAGCTGATAAACTCAAGCTCCGTCAACCAACAATAAGTCAGGTAATCAAACGGTTAGCAGAAAAACACCTATTACGCTACATTATCTTTGAAAACTATCCAATTCTGGGCCTTCAACCAATTACCGCGAAATTCACTGTACATAATATGAATACCATCTCTTCCCTAGAACAACTAATAGCAAAAATTCGGTATGCTCTTAGTATTCAAGAGTTTGATAACCTGCTATTAGCTGCATTCATAATACCAACAGAGCGAATGACGAGATTTCAACAATGGATGAAACAAGTAGCCTCCAGTTTGAATCTCCCAGTTCCTGAACTGCATTTTATTTCAGAAAGATTGCATGCTCAAAACTTTGATCTATATAATCCCAAAAAAGGTGGATGGGTAAAGGAATACGAATCTATAAATGAAAATTTTTCAAGATTAATTGACGAGAAATGGGCTACACATTTGCCATCAGTTAAATTTTACAAGCGTACTTCACCTAACTTGGAAAAGCCCATTCAACTCCAACATCAAGACTTCATATACATGCAAAGAGCTTTTGATACCTATTTATCAACTAGTCAAGTGAAATTTTATGAATCTCACGAACTAAGGCAAGCGGGATATAAAGAATCCGAACACATGGCCTATCGACGACGAGTAAAATATTTAGAAAAGCACAAAGTAATCAGTCCCCCTCTTGGAATTGGTCTAATCCATATGGGACTCAATGCATCCATTTACTTATACTTAGAATCGCAAATTGAGGAAACACGTCGGATAATCACAGCATGTCAAGTATTTCCACATGTTGCTGCAAGAATATTTGATGATGGATCAGGCACGGCAACAATCAGAATTCCAAGCTCATCTGCAATTTCGGTAAAAACTGCGATTAGCGAATACTTCACCGCTAAAAACGTTCCCGTAAGAATTTCAGTTCATCCTTCATGGAAGGCATTCGGATGGACTGGTCCAAATACTGTAAATCCCATAAATTACGATTTTAACAAAGGTAAATGGAAATGGACAAAAGACACTCTTCCATTACCAAAAATCTAACACTGCTCTCTGAAATAATGTTTTAATCAAAACGTTCTACAAAAAAGTCTAAAAAAACATGATATTCCTTTCATTTTTTTGCAAATAATTTTCGGTCTTTAAAGGGGAAGTTCCTTGAGCAAAATTTAGAAAACATCAGGAGGCTCTCAAAAGATGTATCCCCCACGCCGTCCAGAACCAGCTTTTTAATTAATCACAGAACCCAAAAAAGGGTTCTTTCTTTATTTTTTGAAGAGAAATCGGAAGGTAAAATTAGCTTAACAGCCTTGTATATCCACCACGTAAATGGATGACTGGGTTTTTTGTCTAAAGAGTCCCGTGAACTATTACAATGGTTTCGTTGTAAGCAGGAATTGTTAAGTACTAAACTCTCCTTGGAACCTCTTCCTAAGCAAAGAAACCGTATCCTCTTCCTCTCTTGGAGCGACACACCATTAGTCTATGATCAACCACGGTTTGGGGCTCTTGAACTCCTTTTCGAGGATAACCACCGTAGTGGTTGGCAAGTCAATCTCTCCCGAGACCTGCGGAACGCCCCTACGCATGTGATGGACTGGGTGCTCTGGCGCGAAGCCCTTCTTAGTTTCCTCTTACCCCACATACGCCATATTCCTGAAACTGCTGATCTAGGACTTTATGCTGGAATTATCTTCGGGGGCTTTTCCAGTACCCAAAAGGTCGCTCTCAACACTTTGTGGAAACAGGTCGCTCCTCCACAACATTATCAGCACCACATCTATGACGCCCCAATTGGTTTTCCGCTCTTCGACCAAGTCGTAAATGGAACATTACTTGGCCGTGCTATTCACTGGCTAAACACTCTCCGACCTACCACCACTGGTACTCCCATAACCACTGAAACCTACACTGCTGCTCTCGAACGCTGGATGCTCGAAACCCACACTCCGCTTACTAAATCCGAACACCGTATACTCACCGCTCTAACCCAACTTGACACCCCACTCCACCAAGCTCGCCTTGCAGAACAACTCGATATGACCATTTCGGGGCTCAGTCAACACCTCACCAAACTGGCAAAACGTTATCTTCTTCGCATTTTCAATTCCATTAATTTACCATTAATTGGACTGGTTCCTTTCGAATTAATCTTTAAAACATCAAATATAGAACAGGTTATGAGAATAAATCAGTCTTTTACAGAATTTCCCTATGTAAACTCGACTCATGAAATTCAAGATAACATGCATCGTTACCGACTCTTTGTTCCACATAACAAAGTAGATTCATTCAAAAAATGGGTTAACGACATTTTAGCACATGAGGATATACAATCTTCTTTAATTGTTCGAGATTCTGAAATTTTTCTTAACTGGAACTTCACCTCATATCTTCCTGAAATTGGATGGGCAAATGATTTCGCGCTAATACTTAATCACATTCAATTATCAATAGAAAGTTTCATGGAACAGAAGTTTTCTCCACTGAAAACATTAGAATATTCATATCATCTCTTGGAAACATCTCGAAGATATCCCATTCACTTACGAAGCGATGATTTTACATATTTCAGGCGGTCAACAGATATTATTCAAATTACTGATCGAATTTCATCTCAATCATCTCAAGAGCTTCGGGAGGCAGGAATTTCGGAAACGGCTCATATGAAATATCGCCGTCGAGTTAAGAGGCTTACTTATTTGCATTTTTTCAAGCTTCTTAAC
>JBHLSA010000002.1:0-41433 GCA_048882025.1 Candidatus Thorarchaeota archaeon
GACTGCTCAAATCATTCTTACTGAGAAAGGTGTCGAATTTATTCAATCTGAACTTTCGCCTGAATCCTTGCAGTTTTTAGAAGAATCTGGACATATTGCCTAGGAGTAATATTGGTAGCGCCATAACACCAATAAAGACACCTACAAACTTTAACCCAAGCTACGCCTAAAGTATATTTAGGACTACATCTCTTTAGTGATGTAGTTGCTTCCTGCGGAGAGACAAGGATTTGGCGTCAAAGCCAAGAGTAACTGATGTCGCACGGTCAGATTCCAATGCCCCAGTAGTCCATCTTAGGCAAGCGTATCGAGTCTATGTTTCTAAAAAAGTACGTCAAGATTTAATGTTACCTTCATTACGTATTCTTGCTAGCCTTTTAGGAACACAGGAACTTGGGCGAGAACCAGAAGCCCTCTTTGCAGCAGCACTCTACATTGCCTTCCGACACCCCAATACGTATCCCAATCTAGTTCCACGAAGCCATTTTTCTGCTATAGATTCGAAACTCACGAAACGAAAACCTGCTGAACCCTTGTTTAAAGATTCATTTGGGGCCAAAGACACAAGTATTGATTGGTACTCGAAACGAATTGTCGAAAAACTAGGGATCATTGTTCTTTATGATGAACGAGGATTGCCATATTTTCTGGAAAAAACAGGACCCATTTACAGATTGATTGAAGCATTAGGTGAAGAAGCCGCGATTGATGCGGTTCTATCGTCTCATATCAGTAATCGCCCGGAGCTTTTGGAACCTGTATTAAGCGGGCTGTTAAATCGTATTTTTACAGTCTTAAAATTACTTCCAAGAGTGTTCTATAACTCACTCTACGACCATTTAGCACCTCACGTGGAGGCTTTGATTGACAATGCCAAATGGGCAATTGGCCTTTAACCACCGTTCTCCATATGTGTCTTGACTTCCTCGACTACTGTTCGCCCAGCTACTACTTGATCAATCGAATGAACGGAAGCCCCACAGGCTTCGAGTGCAGCTTTAACCTCTTCAAAATCGAGATTATCTCCTTCAACTGTAACTTTAATTGACTCTGTATGAGAGTCGACTTCGACAAGGGAAACGTTAACACCAACAACCCCATCAATCTTACCAAGTAATCTCGCAATATCTACTGGTGAAGGTTGGTGTGGTTTTAGAACGTCTAAAACAAGTCTTTTAATTCCAGAGTCCACTTTTGGATTCTCCTTATTTATCAAAAAGCAGTGTCATGAATCTTGTATTTCTTTATTTTCCCATATCTATATTCTTTTTTGTTTACTGGTTTTTAGCCCAAAGATGCCTTTTTTCCTTCTTTCAATATTAGACCAACCCTTTCTTTTGAGAATGAAACTTTGAGGTTCTCAAAGCGAAGAGGAGAAAATTCACTAGATGGAATATTCTTGTTTGAAGTTTCAAAAGTTCTTTGCATAGGATATAGTTTGCCAACGTTCAAATTGGAGTTCTTTAGGATGCCAAATGGTGTGTCTATTCCGTGTGTACACGAAATAGGTCAATATCGCCTTGCATTTGGGTTAGAAACTCACGTGTTGAACGCTCAACATCATGAGATTGAGTGATGTACCGCCCAACCACGATAATGTCAGCTTTAGCTTTAAGCGCAGCTTGAATATTATCGGGGCGAATCCCACCCGCTACGGATACTAAGAGACGTTTACCCTTGAACGCGGTCTTAACTTCTTTCACAATTTCCCACTTGTGTTCAGCACGCCCCTCTGTATCAATACCCCGATGCATGATTACCACATTAGGTGGCATTTTCAGACTCTGAAGTTTGGCAATCGGATCTTCGACGTTCATCATATCGACAAATGAATAGATACCTAAACGGTTGGTTTCATAGATGAATTGATCAATTGTATCAACAGACGCTAAGCCTGCCACAACGACTGCATCAGCTGATTCGTCAAAGGCTAAATCGACTTCGACCTTTCCTACATCCAAGGTCTTTAAATCAGCAACTAAAAACTTGTCTTTGGCGACTTCGCGTAAATCGCTAAGAACGGCAGTTCCATACCGCTTAATAAGTGGAGTGCCTGCCTCCAAAATGAGATTATCACTCCGCGGTAAGGCAGCAATAATTTTCTTGGTTTTCTCAAGACTAGGGACATCTAAAGCAATTTGGAGGTAGGGTGGACGCCACAGTCTTGGTACTCGAAAGCCCATGATTGGATGGGTTGCACGATCCTTATCATACATGATTTTATCCACAGGAGGATAACTTGAAAGGGCGCGTTGAATAGAAAGTTTTGTAGCTGCATAGTTGTAATGGTAAATTCTCCGATAATCTTTCGCATCTGGATGAATAAAGACACTGCAAATAATTACCCATTCGTCAACTTTGGCTTTTGGAATTATGCCCTCTTCTAATGCGTCCGCCACAGCTTTTGCTACGGCAGCTTGGGCAGGTCCAAAGATTTTCTCGGCATCACCCATATCTTTAACGGTAACCTTCGGCACAATTAGGGTATGTGGTTTAGGGGGTAAATTGGGTCGAATTACTGCTAATAATGGAGAATGCCCATGCGAGACATTGGTCATTCCTTGGGCAAAAGCAGTTCCAACCGGACCTGACTTTTCACCAATAATGAGATCTATATGGGCTATTTCCGAGCCTTTGCCTATGAGAGCTTCACCAACTAAGTAGACCATTGGATCGCTTCCTTTATGGAGAAAGTAGCGAATGTGTAAATCAGTCATCCAATATTTAATGTTTTGTTAGAAATGTCTATCAGCTCTCGGCCTTCCATTCAAAATTCTTTCACATAATTTGGTCAGATACCAGAATAGAACTCGATCTAGTTGATGTTAATTAAGTGTACATGCCTAGAAAGTATTTGATAGTATGCAAAGATAGTTGTTTGATGGATGATAACAAAATCAATTGAAGCAATAATCAAAAGCCACCAATATTTCCACACTGACAGAGAACCAGTTAATAGACATAATGCACGATTGGAAGCTGATGGTCATTCTTCCCTATGTTTAAGTTTTGCTCACTGGTATTCTCCATGATTCTATTGCGGAGAATAGAGCCAATAAACGGTAAAATTATTCTGTAGTAAACTCTTCTTTGTTGTAAATCAAGTTCTATCTGAATGAACCAACAATTAATAACAATGCTTGCTCGCTCAGACCCGGCCTTATCCATTATGCACCAGCTCCCTGTTTCATTAATCGTTGTAGTGCTGCTTTCACTTCAGGCGAAGCTCGTAAAATTCCATATACCTTCACACCCACTACAGCCTTCTCAATATGTTGGGGTGTGACATCCTTTGCAATTCGAAGCATCCCTATTGCGGTGATCTTCATCGATTTTCCTTGTCTAATCGTTTCCTCAAAGTCTTCCTTATTAAGGCTAAGTATACCTGCCCCGTAAAACCGAGTTTCTTTTTCTCCCTCAATGTGTTCTTCTCCAAAGGGCATTGTGATTGATGAGATTTGCTTTTGAATGAAATCTTGATGCCCGTCAAGTTGAGTTCGAATGGCTGCGCGAATAAATTCAGTTCGGCTTGGATAATAGCCAGCTTCAACAAGAAGATCCATGCGTGCTAGTTCCATCGGTGGCAGATTAATCGTCAATTTTTCCATTTTCGGTTCTTGATACATTTCCAATCATACCCTGTTGTGGAGATGTTTTATACCATCCATAAGGATGTTATAGGGATGTCATCATATAAAAACGTTTCTAGAAACCGAACCAGCTGAACTTAATGAAAGCAGACTAGTAACTTGAATACTGAGAGAGCCAGAATTTAGCACAAAATAAAGATGGAGCCCATTCTGGAAGATGAAATTCAACTGAAAGATACTTATTTGGACAAATAGTTCCTCTGGAAACTTTTTCTTGTTTGCAAAAATAAGGTGAACATAAGACAATATTCTTGTCTCTTTTCTTACCATGTAATTTCTCGTTCGAAGAGCAGGTAATGATTGATCCAATTAGGATCTCCTGTAGCTTGATAGGTATGAAGGCGCCAGCCTTCTTTCTGGTATTCATCAATCACTCGAGCTATGTTCTTGTGATGGTTAACTTGAACACAGACGTATTCATATTCAACAGCTTTCACGTCAGTTTCACCTATGATAAATCATTAGTAATACGAATAAAAGGATTAGCTGTCAAAAAATAATGGAGATGGTTAGATAGCGGAACCCGAAAGGGATTATTCGAATTATATTGAGCATAAGTCAAATATTGTAAATGTCAGTGCGCTTTTTGCAGGTTTCACATTCACCATCATTACTTTGCTACTTACACAACTTCCCCCAAATCTGTTGCAAAGTAATATCTTTGTGCAAGTCACCTTATTCTTCTTAATCATCCTCTTTGAGATTTGGTCGTTATTGATTGGTTGGACTATTTCAGATATCGTTCTGTATTGTAAACACCTTCCATTTGATGAACCGGAATACAAACAAAGGTACAACTTTGATTTTCTCCTGTGGTTGGGTAGCGCCTTATTTGGTGTGCCAATAATTTTGATGTATCTTCTCTGGGGGTTAATGGTGCTCTCTTGGGCTGCAACGACAACTTGGGTGATTTACATCATCATATCGACAACAATCATTCTAAGGCTGGGTAAGAAATCTGCTCAAATTCGCAAGAAAAGATTTGGTCGAACATAATTACCAGGAGAAACAAGGAATCGAAAATTCGATAAAGTGATGTTTCATAAAAGCAAAAGCCGCTGTTCTTAGAACTATACTAGACGTCACGTTCAATGAGAATAGGTAAAAAAACTTAACCAAAACGTTAATACCCAGCGATTTCTACTGCACTCTCACCATATTCCTTACCAAGATGGAGGTGACATGCATGGCAACTAATCATGATGGGGTTGACTGCGAAATCCTCCACCAAAGAATACTTCCTTAATGATCTTGGTTTGACATTACCTTTTGAACTTCTTTTATTACAGTTAGCGTACGCGTTCACTAAACTGGCAAAAACCCGACTCACAGAAAAGCAGCAATTTCTCTTATTTGCTGCACACCAAACACTGCATTATCACACAAAATGCTCCTTTACAGCGCTGGCTGAACATCTTTCAAGGAAACTACAAATGCCACTGAGTACAACGAAGTTTAATCTGAATATCCTTAGGAACGCCGGATTGCTTAAGTGTAAACCTGCAGGTAGGCGTCGAACTACAACTAGCCTTTCTTACGGCGGTCAACTTCTCATTCAACTTTTATCCAAACCAAATATGGAATAAAGTAGTACCTAAACGTTGGACACGAGAATTTGAAACCCTCGATGGTTCTCGTGTCCTTGGTTTTATTTTAATTTGGAAGCAACTAATTGAGTTAGTTCAATTAATCGGTGACTGAATCCTGCTTCATTGTCATACCATGCGACAACATGAGCGAAATTGTTATCGAGTATTTCTGTGAGTTGACTGTCAAAGATTGATGAATGAGAATTGCCGATAATGTCAGTGGATACGATTGGATCTTCATTATATTGGAGAATGCCTTTGAGGTTGGTTTTCGCAGCGTGTTGAAAGGTTTGATTGATGTCTTCTTTGGACGCGTTCTTTTCAAGTGCAACACTTAGATCAATGATAGATCCATCAGGTACGGGAACACGATAAGCCATAGCAGCCATTTTACCTTTTAGCTGTGGAAAGAGGCGAATGATAGCGTTAGCCGCGCCTGTTGTGGTTGGGAGAATGTTAATTGCTGCAGCACGGGCACGGCGATAGTCTTTGTGGATGCCGTCTAGAAGGCTTTGATCAAGAGTATACCCATGAATTGTGGACATGAATCCATACTTGATTCCATATTTTTCAATAATTACTTTGATAACGGGAGCAAAACAATTTGTGGTGCATGACGCGTTTGAAATGACATGATGATTATCTGGATCGTACGTGTGATCATTTACGCCGAGCACAAACATAGCATCTTCTCCTCGCCCAGGCGCTGAGATGATTACTTTGCGAGCCCCAGCTTCTAGATGAAGAGCAGCTTTTTCACGATCCCGAAAAACACCAGTAGCTTCTATTGTAATGTCAACCTCGAGTTGTTTCCAAGGGAGCTGAGCGGGATTACGTTCTTGGAACAGTTTTACTGAATGATTGTCGATGATTAGTTCATCTTTCTGAACATTGATAGAGCCAGAGAATTGCCCATGGACTGAGTCATATTTTAAAAGATGGGCTAGAATCTGTGGATCGCCTAAATCGTTTGCGGCAACAAGTTCGATGTCTTTAGCTTTCAGGACATTACGGAGGAAAAAGCGTCCAATTCGACCGAGACCATTGATAGCAACTTTTACAGCCATAAAGTATCCCTCCAAGGGGAATGACGATTCAATATATTATGGCTATAAGTGTTTCCGCATTTTTCGCTGAAAATAATTGGTAGATACCAAGGAAAGAGGGCTTCTATGCATTATGAGGTTTTCTAGAGTTGTTCAGTGATGCTTTCAGGGAGAGGCTCACGTGCTAATAGATAGATAACCGAGAGAAGGAAAAGATCAAAGTCAGATAGCCCTTCAATGTTTGCCCAGGGTGTTGACTCGAGAGTGATACATAAAATTACGGGCTCTTTCTCTTCTTTGAGAGCAGATACGTGTCCCATTTTTAGGTCAATTTCAAAGGTGGCTTCATCCCTTGTAATCAACAAGCGGTTTCCTCGAATTTTGAAGCCTTCTGATTTCAATATTTGTTTCAAACGTTCAAGGTTTCGACTTTGAGTAGGTTTTAGTTTTCCGGTAACCTGCAAGTCGCGTTTTCTTCGCAGATCATATAGCCACTCCTCACTTTGAATTTCATCACCATTACTAGATGTTGATGAACGTTTTGTGGAACGCGTTGGATTGATGGATAGCCACACCCCTTGAGTGGAAAATTTTGCTCACGATATACATTCACACTGGTTTTGATCAATATTTGGGATAGTCTTACATGAATCCTCCAATATTCGCTGATGCCTTAGCAACTTCAACGTAAGCACCTTGAACATCGCCTTGAGGAGACACATATGCAATTACGTACCCCTTATCCCGTGCGGCAGTGATAACTATTGAACCTTGGCCTCGAACATTTGTTGCGACTAGATGATGATCAGTAACCTGAATCGTGCTGTACTTGACTCCTTGAATTGTAATGCTGGGTGGTTTGTTTTGGATTGCGTTTAGAATATCAGCCCCAGTTATTGCCCAATTAGGAGTAGTGAACAGAACGGTTCCGTCTTTTCGGATAACCGAAACAGCCATGATTGTATTATCGACCTGCTGCATGTAGTTGACCCAGGCTTGGATATTATCAGACATTTTCCGCCAACACCCATTCACTGCCAGATTCAAATGGTGCATAAGACATTTTTGATATCGCTTACTAAAAGCTTCTGGCAGATTAAAATGATTGAGCCGCACAATAAGGGAACCTTACTAAGTGTTCGTGTTAGACCTCGTTCAAAAAAACAAGCAATAATTTTGAATGAGGAAAATGAGTGTTATGTACATGTGAAGAGTGCCCCGCTACGTGGTCAAGCTAATTTGGAATTATTGAAACTATTTGCTAAAGTTCTCAAAGTTCCAACCGAACGAATCCATATTATTTCCGGTGAAAAATCGCAAAATAAAACGCTCCTTATCGAAGCAGTAAAACCAAATATTGTACGTGCCGCTTTGAAAAAATGATTTCTCCTTACTTAACCTTACTTTGACCCTTATAGGCCTCAATGATGTCATCGACGGAAGTGGCTTCATCTGGTGATTTATCGTAGCGCCAAGTTCCATCAAATCGTGGAAACCGAATAGCAAGACCTTCATTGGGTGCGACTTGATTGAACGCACATGTATGTACAGGGCTTCGAGTAATTTCATCGCCAACAACCTGTAGAATAATTGCTGGTTGGAACCAAAGATCAGCTTTCATTGTTGAATCAACCAATGGATCCTTCTTAGCGAGCATGTATTCTTTGAACCGCTCAGGAAGATGCTCCAATTCTTCATCACTAAAACCTGTGCCTACTTTGCAGACTGTTTTGAACTCTCCACTTTGTTCATCTCGAACAGCTGCCAGAAGTGCACCATATGTTTTTGCCCGTCGACCTCGTCCCCAAAACGCGCCAACGACAACAAGATCAACTGGACCAATGGCTTGTGCTTGATATGATTCCTTGAGTTTTACCCAGAGCCAGCTTCGAGCACCGGCCCTATAAATGGAATCAGGACTTGTGGACTTTATTATTAACCCCTCACATCCATGCGTAAGTGCATCACGAAACATCTTATCGATTTCAACCGAAGTGGTGAGCTGTGTTGCAGGAACTAGACGTGTGAAGTTATTTTGGCGAACTATTTGTTCTAATTTAGTTCGACGTTCTAAGTATGGTTTTTGGGTTAGATCATTACCATTTGCGTATAGACAATCAAAGAAAAAAATTGCTACTGGAATTTCAGCAACCATTTCATCAATTTTATATTTTCGACGCCTGCGCATAAGAATTTGAAATGGAAGAAGTTTTTGTTGATTTTCCTTATCTACAGCAACGGCTTCACCTTCAACAATACACTGTTTTGCTTTCAGTTGGGTTTTCGCTAGTTGAATGACATCAGGATACATTGACGTAATTTGTTCAAGCCGCCGAGAAAAAATTGTGATATCATTAGAATCTTTATGAATTTGCATTCGTTCTCCATCGAGTTTCCATTCTCCTGAAAGTTGCCCCTGTAATTTTTCTACAATTTCTTGGGCGGTCGACAATTTTTGAGCAGCCATCATTCGAATTGGTTTTCCCAAGGTTACGTGAACATCGTCGATGCCTTTGAGTCCTTTAAAGGCAATTAACCCTGCAATTTGCCCCAAATCGCTCGTAAGATTATATGCACGTTCGATTTTTTCACGGCAGTCCTTGCTACCAGTAAAGGCGATGGCAAGAGCGTCGATTACTGTCATCTCTGCAATACCAAGCCTTAGTGAACCAGTAACTGTTCTGAGTAAATAGCGAGCTTCAAGAGGAACAGCTGCGTTAATCAAACCAGCTAATGTCCTGACTTTGAAATCAGCACTTCCGGGTCCTTGAGCTAGTGCAATTCTTTCTAATGATTCATAGACATTTTGAATTGTTAGAGGAATTTGAAAGAGTGCTGTTTGACGTTTTGTACTTAAGAGCTGTTCACATGCAATGCCAATATCTCCCGTTATATTAACAACCGTGGTAACTTGTTTATTGCTGATTCCTAAGGCGATGGCAATTGCGTTAATCGCCATCTTCTCAGCTATCCCAATTTCAGGTTTTCCAGTCCAATCAGGATAGAGTTTTCCTTGTGTCAGATAGATGACACGGTCAATGTTCTTGGCATCTTTTTCCTCAGAGAGATTTGAAAGGAGATTGGCGAAGATATCAATCATTTCAAGTCGTTTTGTTGTATTCTCTAAGCGGTTGTAAAACTCGCATACCTCACGATACTGCAAATTAAGTCGCCATTAGAAAAAGAGGTGTATTCAAACTTAAAGATACTCTAGGAATAACAATACACTATCGTAAGTCTTATGCCTCGTGACACACCTTTCTAATGAAGATGATGCTGTGCGCTTTATGCAACCAAGAAAGTGGTGTTGCTGAGATTCTTCCTGTTTGTGCGTCCTGTATTCGGGAAAGACCAGATGATGCTGAATCTTTTATTCAATCGGCACATAAATGGCGCCAGTATCTGTTTGAACTCCCACAAAAAGTACCCAAGAATTCCAATGGTGTAAGATGTAGAATTTGTGCAAACGAGTGTATTATTCCACTTAATGAACTTGGTTACTGTGGTTTACGTTCAAACCAGGAGGGACGTATTCGGGGAAAGGTTTCAGCAACAAAAGCCTTAATGCACTATTATTTAGATCCGCATATAACCAATTGCTGTGGATCGTATTTTTGTCCTGGTGGAACAGGAGTTGGCTACCCACAGTGGGCAACCAAGCCACGACCTGAATATGGGTATTCTAATCTTTCCGTTTTTTTCTATGGCTGTGGCTTGGATTGTTTGTTTTGTCAAAATGTCTCTCATAAACAACTTTCCCACGGTAGCTTAGTGGATATATCAGATTTTCTGGACCTTGTTAAACAAAATTCAAGGATTTCCTGTATCTGTTATTTTGGTGGCTCACCGGAGCCCCAGATGACATTTGCATTAAATGTAATGAAAGCTTGTAAAGTGCAATTTAAAAACCGGATTCTACGGCAATGTTTTGAAATGAATGGTCATGGGAATCCGAAATTAATGAAGAAAATGGGAATCATGGTTGAAGCAACAGGAGGAATAGTGAAGTTTGATCTGAAAGCATTTTCAAATTCAATTTATCAAGCGCTGTGTGGAGCATCAAAAGAACCTAGTTACGATAACTTTGAGATGCTAGCAAACTCTCTTGCTTTTGATGAAAAAGACTATCCGCCATTAATGGCTACTACCCTCTTGGTTCCCCATTATGTTGATGAATATGAAGTGAGGCAAATTGCTAGATTTCTGAAAGGGCTTAACCAGCCCTCTATTGAATATAGTTTATTAATTTTCCATCCCCAACATCTAATGAGTGATTTACCAATTACACCACTAGAACAGGCACAGCGTTGCTATGATGCTGTGAAGCAGGAACTCGGAAAGCCTCCGCATGTAGGTAATCTTGGATTGCTTGGCGGTCAACTTCAATTATGAGATAGTTATGAGTAGCAGGACTAGCGAAATTCTTATATGGAAGCGCAAGGCATCGGAATCCCATCCGCCTACCAAAAATTGTATGGAGGAGTGATTCATGTCACTAGGTGGAACACCAGTACTATTGCTAAAAGAAGGTACAAAACGTGAACGTGGCCGCGATGCACAACAAAATAACATAATGGCGGCCGTTGCAATTTCAGAAGCTATTCGAACAGCGCTTGGCCCGAAAGGCCAGGATAAAATGCTAGTCGACAGCTTTGGTGATGTTACTATTACAAACGATGGCGCAACAATTTTGAAAGAAATTGATGTAGAACATCCTGCCGCAAAAATGATTGTTGAAGTAGCGAAAACCCAAGATGATGAAGTGGGTGATGGAACTACTTCAGCAGTTGTGTTGGCAGGCGAGTTTTTAAAACAGGCTGAAATGCTAATTGATCAGAAGATTCATCCCACTGTTATTGTAGAGGGATACAGAAAAGCTACTGAAAAAGCCCTTGAAATACTTGATTCAATAGCAGTCGAAGATTCAACCATTGGAATGCTTAAGAAAGTCGCAATGACATCAATGCAATCAAAGGTCGTATCCGGATTTCGTAAAGAACTATCTGATTTAGCAGTGAAAGCCATTCAACGCATCACCGATACAGTTGATGGAAAGCGAGTAGCTGACATTGATAACGTGAAAGTCGAAAAGAAAGAGGGTGGGACAATCGGAGATACTATGTTTATCGAAGGGTTAGTTCTTGATAAGGAGATAGTCCACCCTGGAATGGCAAAGTCAATCGAGAATCCAAAAATAGCACTTGTCCAGAGCGCCTTTGAAGTTGAAAAAACTGAATTTACAGCTAAGATTGACATCCGAGAAGTTTCTCAGATGCAAGCTTTTCTCGATGAAGAAGAGCGAATGCTTAAGACCATGGTTGAGAAGGTAAAAGCAGTGGGCGCTGATGTCGTCTTGTGTCAGAAGGGAATTGATGATGTAGCACAACATTTCATGGCTCAAGAAGGCATTATTGCAGTTCGGAGAATTAAAGAAAGTGATATGGAGAAGCTAGCCCGTGCCACTGGTGGCAAACTCATCTCAAATCTAGATGATGTTTCTAAGAAAGATTTAGGAACAGCTCAAATCATTGAAGAACGAAAAGTTGCAGATGACAAAATGGTCTTCGTTGAGGGATGCAAGAATCCTAAAGCCGTTAGTATTTTGTTACGTGGAGGCACTGATCTGGTTGTTGATGAAGCAGAACGAGCGGTTCATGATGCACTCTGCGTTATTCGGAACGTTGTTGAAGATGGCCGAGTCGTTGCTGGCGGCGGCGCCCCTGAGATTCATGTTGCACGACAATTATCAGATTATGCTGAAAAACTCCCTGGTCGTGAACAATTAGCTGTCCTAGCTTTTGCTGAAGCAATGGAAATTATTCCAAAGACCCTTGCTGAGAATGCAGGACTTGACCCCATTGACATTATTGCTGATCTCAGAACACGTCATGAGAAAAACCAAGTTAGCGCTGGTGTCGATGGTATAAACGGCAGAGTTTCAGATCTTGCAAAAGCAAACGTCTGGGAGCCGCTCGTTGTAAAACGCCAAGCTATCAAATCAGCTAGCGAAGTAACGCAAATGCTTCTTCGGATTGACGATGTCATTGCCTCTAAGGGCATGGAAGGCGGTCCAGGTGGACCTGGCGGAATGCCCGGCGGCGAAGACTTCGAAGACTAAATTCAAAACTAAAAAAAGAGGCGGAGAATGTGTCCAAGAAAGGACCTCAAATCGGTCCAAACCGAATGACCCGATATGAAAAATCTCGTGTAGTTGGAGCTCGTGCCCTACAGATTTCCATGGGCGCACCTATTCTAACTCGAATAGATTCTAGTTACACTGACCCCATTCGCATTGCTGAGTTAGAATTGCAGAAAAGAGTACTACCAATTACAATTAGACGAAAACTTCCTTCTGGCGCATTTGAAGATATCGCCTTAGTCGATCTCATTGATTGAACCGACTCCGCCTTCATTTCTCTTTTTCAATTCAATAGGCTAGTTGCCTTATCTAGGCGGTAGCTGTTACTATTAGTCCTAAGTAGTATCAAAAGTAGTTTAGTTGAACTTTTGTTAAACCTTCGAAACTCTTTTTGGATTCAAAAAACTAAGCTGTGCTCAATTACCTTAAGGCATTCTTCCCATGGGTGATTTAATGAAGCGGTTTCTAACATTTGAAGAACTAAAATCGATGAAGTATGAGGAAATTGAAACCTTACAAAATCGAAAATTTCGAGCATTTATTCGCTATCAGGTGTATCCCAATCACCCTTTTTACCGACAATTGTTCAAGAAACATAATGTTGATCCATTCGATTTTAGGTCTCCAACGGATTGGGAGAAATATGGACTTCCGCTAGTGAAAAAAGCAGACTACAAGGGTAATCTTAGAGAGTTTGTGCTTAATCCCCAAGCAGTTGATGGCAAAGATAGGGAACCTGCAGAAATAATTAGAAATCTCCTTGACTATTACAAAGAAGCTGATTATAAAGATGAACATAGCTTTGTATTCCGCCGTGGACTCAAAGTAAAACTTCGAATTGGAAAAGAGCAAGCCACCAAGGAGCTCTTAGACCATATTAAGTACCAATATTCGCCACGATTCTTTTGGTTTTCTTCAGGGCGCGCCTCGGGGCTCCCTTCACCAGTATTTCTTACTCATTACGATAATGAACTTATGCTAAATAACATGGCCAAGTCTGGAAAAATGGCAATAGACCCCTTCGTTAAAGATGGATTTGAACTCCGAGCCATGAATCTCTTTCCTTGTGCCCCTCATTTAGGCTTCTTTGGAGTCGACGGAGGATTACTACAAATGTCTGATTTTGTAGTCCGATCTACAGCAGGTGGGGCAATTTCAACCGATAAACTAGTTCAGTTAGCAGAATTGTTCAAGGTAACGGGTTTCGCCGCGATGCCTGGATATCTCCGAAATATTTTCTGTCGTGAATTGTTGCATCAGAAAACAAAGCTAGAAAAGCGGGGTATAATTCTGTTGGCAGGAGAGAGAATTTATGATGCAGTAGTCGATGACATCAAGGAACATTTTGCTGAAGCAGGGATGACAGATACACGTGTTATTGGTGGTTGGGCAGCAAGTGAAACCAAAATTGGTGTAGCGTGCCAGTGTCAAGAAAAAGGAGGTTATCACAACTTATCACCCTTGGCGTTTGCAGTTCGATTTGTTAAATTCACTGATGATTCTGGGAGTTACGAATTCACCAGTCCTGATGAAGGGGGATATATCACCATCTTTCATGTAGACGGTCGTTCATCCATGTTTGAAGGATACTTAATGGGTGACCATGTTGACAAAGTTACTACTGGAAAGTGTCCACACTGCGGGTTAGAGATGCCCTGTTTCATCAATATCTCTCGTGAATCAGAAATTGAAACTCAGATGCAAATTATGGGAATTGCCGAGGAGAAAATCAAGGGTTCAACTGTTAACCTTACTTCATTACGTGAATCCTTGCTTGCAATGAACGAAATTCATGAAGCCCAGATTATCGTGAGTAAATCAAAACCTGACGATCCATATTCCATGGATGTTCTTTCATTGAATATCGTACTGAAAGCAGGGGCGAGCCAAACAAAAACCCAAAGAGCAATTCTGAAATTAACAAAGACTGAGACTGAGATTACGCCCTTAGTTAATTTCATGGATTTAGATACATTTCTTGAGAAAGCAGGGGGGTTGAAGTTTCAAGAAATTGTTGATTCCCGAGTCAAACCTGCATAGCTTGAAAGTTATTAAAAATGAATGGAGCCTCGAGCGGGGATTGAACCCGCGACCAGCAGCTTACTCGAAAATTTGTTGAATCTTATACGAGGCTGTCGCTCTACCACTGAGCTATCGAGGCTTTGTAAGGAAAATAGCTAGAACACCCAAAAAGATTTCGTCACCTTATATCATTGTATATGTGGAGTGCGTATTTATGTCTGAAAAGCCCAAAACTGTCTCCGACCTTGGAGAACGGGGATTGATTCGCTGGTTTCAAGATCTTATTACTCCTTTTGACCAAGCCCTTCTAATCGGCACAGAGGACGCAGTGGGAGTTCCTTTCAATGGAGATGCACTAGTTGTGAACAGTGATATGCTTGTGGGTTCAACCGATGTTTTACCTGGAATGACAGCCGGAGATATTGCTTGGAAAGCAGGAGTTATGGGATTAAGTGATTTGGCAGCAAAGGGTGCGGCACCAATGGGTATTATCGTATCACTAGGATTCCCAAAAGATACTCAAGCTAATTTTGTGGCTGCTCTTGTAGGAGGATTAAACTGTGTGAGCCTTGAACATAATACCTACTATCTAGGGGGAGATACAAATCAATGTGAAGAGCTAGTGATTAATTGCACTGCCGTTGGAAGAGTCCCCAAAAAGCAGCTTATTCGCCGAAAAGGAGCTAAGCCAGGTGATATTGTAGCAATAACTGGTGAATTTGGATATACAGGAGCTCTTTTTGCAGCGCTTTTACAAGGATATAAAGAACCCAGCCAAACGGTTGAAACGATAAGAGAAAAAGCCCTTCGCCCGTATGCTAAGTTTTGTGAGGGACAAACTCTATCAAAAGAGCAAGTGATATCGTCAGCAATTGATAGTAGTGATGGATTAGCCTGGTCATTACATGAACTTTCAGCTGCTAGCAGAGTTGGCTTTCGAATTGATTCTCTGCCTATTCCTAAAATTTGTAGAGAATTTGCCACAAAGAATGGACTGGATCCGGTTGAGTTTGTGTTATACGGAGGCGAGGAATTTGAGCTTATTGTGACAATTCCTGAAAATCTTTGGTCAAAAGCAGTTCAAGTGATCGAACAGCGTGGAAAACAATTAATTAAGATTGGGAAAGCCACTGAGGAACCTTTACAAGTTCTGAAATTTAATGGAGAAGATAGAATTATTGAGCCAAGGGGTTATGAGCATTTTTCTAAATAGAGAAGTGGCGGGCTCGGGGGGAATTTCGGTAACGTAAAATTCGTTCATTCGAACCCCCGACAATCGGGTGTCTCTAGTACATGTACTTTAAGAGCCCGACGCTCTGCCTGGCTAAGCTACGAGCCCGTATTTGAGCAATTTTTCAACCACTTACTTTAAACCTTTCTGAAGAATGGCTGAGCCATAGTATTTTATTAACATGCAAGTGTTACAAAAGCAAACGAAAATGACTAGTAAACGTATCGTAATCGCTGGCACATTTGATATTTTACATCCAGGTCATGTATTCTTAATAGCCGAAGCTGCAAAAATGGGTGAAGTACTTGTAATAGTAGCCCGAGATGAAAATGTACTCCGCGCTAAAGGTCATCCGGTGATTGTTCCTGAAAAGCAACGTCTATTCATGGTTCAAGCTTTAAAGGGTGTATCAGAAGCAATTTTAGGTAATCCTGGACCTGATTTCATCACAATTATTGAGGATTTAAACCCAGATATTCTGCTTTTAGGCCCCAATCAAAACATTTCAGAAAAGGAAGTTCAAAATCGATTACAAAAGCGTGACTTAAAGACACAAGTGATGCGGTTAGACGATTTTTTTGATGAGTATCCGCTTAGTAGCACAACTAAGATTATTGAAAAGGCGTTTAAGAACAGGAAAGATCGCATTTCACAGTAATTATATCATTATCCGATACAGCAAGCTTCTCACGAAGATAAGTCGGGGCGATGATTTCAACAACATTAGGGTGATGGTGCGTCCGTTCTATTAAAAGAAGAGCTGCTTTGTATTCATCGTTTATTATGGTAGGATAACAGGTTACCGGACCAAAACTTCGATCCCCACTTACAAATCCATGAATGTCAATTCCTATGGTCGCTTGAAGCAATTCAAATTCGGTTACATCTGTTTCGGAAAGTAGTTGGATATTCAGAGTGCCTGGATATGGATTAAATCCTAATTTCTTTCGAAATTGTTTTCGGTAACCTTCTAACCGTACATAATAGGCCCCCTCACCTAATCCAGTAAATATTCGTCCGCGAAGTGTTATTGAACGTTTCTTAGTCATTGCTAATTCGAGTATAGATTGGATGCGGGTTAATTCAGTTAGCCCCTTTGGCCCAATACGGATCAATTGACCCCGATTGTTGAGGCGTCGAGAGATCCAACCTTTTTGTTCAAGAGTGGAGAGTCTGCGCGAAGCTGTTTGTTGACTAGCCTCAATAAGTTGAGCGATTCGAGCTGTTGATGTTCGAATACTGTTGTTTATTGCTCCGAGTTGAGCTAGTGTAAGTAATGTAAACCACAAATGTTCTTTCAAGAGCATCATCCTTTCTTTTTTAGCATCTGTCGAGCTTCCGTTGCATAGCGATGGGCCCAGCGAGTGGGTTCTGGAAGGCGATAGGTGGTCACACAGTTTAGAGTTATATCCACTGCGGTTTTGAGAGAAATTCGATGACCTATACTCACATAAATGGGGTTACAGCCAGCTTTGGAAGTTACTCTAGCCCCAACAATCTGATCCTTGAATATAATATTGTCAAATGATTCAGGGCAGGAATGAATTTCTCCACAAAGAAGACGTTTGGCTACACCAATTGTGGGAATGTTTTTCAGCACTCCGAAATGGCTGGCAGCCCCTAGCATTCGAGGGTGTGCACGTCCATGGGCATCAACGAAGACTAAATCAGGTTTTTTCTGGAGCGCGGAAAATGCCAGTGAAAGGGGAGGATATTCACGAAACGAAAGATACGTTGGAATATAAGGAATTGGAGATTGGCAGTAAACAATTGCGTGTTCCAGCATTTGCATCTGTGGGAAGCTCATGAGTACTGCAACACCAACCGCTGTTTGATTGTGATAGGCTACATCTAAACCACAGACTCTTTGAAGTGGTTTATTGAAATCGTCTCGCACACTTACACGGTTAGCAAATTCCAATTGCACTTCAAGGGCTTTTTTAGTTGAGAATCTTTGAGGCAGAAACATCTAGCCCCCTATCGTTTTCCAAGCATTTTTTGAAGCGAACTTATACCCGTTAGCAAACGTCGGTTCTCGATTGCTGTATTGAGGTCCGCACGAGTTCTTTCAACTAGACCTCTTGCCACATCGGTTTTTCTTCTAACCCCAGGAGTCAAACCCTGTGGAAAATCAAAGGTCATTAGCACCGTGTAAATCGATTCCATCTGAGTGAACGCGCGTTTAGCTTCGTCTAAATTATCGTTTGTTAAAGAATCTAGAGCATATCTCCGGAGTTCACCAACAAAGTCACCTAACCCCTGTAGATATCCAATATCGCTTATTCCGAATTCTTGAGGGGGTGGTGATTCCTGTTTTTCCAGAAAAGCCAGAAAAAGGCCAGCTTCTGCTAATTCCCCCTCCGCGTTATTTACTAGCCCTAATACAGGAAGTTGATTTAGTTTCTTTTGATGCTTTTGGGTATCCTGTAACATGGATTGAGCATTTTTGATAGATGTTCGAGCTCTACTCATATCACCACGATGTATTGCAGAAATTGCCTCACGAGTTATTCTTAGCACTTTATTCATTTCATCGATAAGATGGTCCCGTGATTTATTTTGGACCGCTAGTTTTTCATAGATTTGGTTCCCGATTTCTTGAATGCTCATAATCGAAGGCTCCATTTAGAGAAATATTATCGCAGATTGGTGCAGTGAAAACGGCATACTTAAATGATTGGCTTTAAGTGAAATGGCGGTTGGTCTCGTGGTTTCAGTTGAACTAGCAAAGATATATCGTAAGCAGCGTTATCGGTTCATTGGTAGAAATAGTGTCTTGAAGAAGTGTTTTCATCTTCACAAAGCATTGACGCAGCAACGTCCTTGTTACAAGCAAACTTTCTATGGAACAATCAAAACCCATCGTTGTATGCAACTTTCACCAACCTTTCAGTGCACTCAAGCATGTCTTTTTTGCTGGCGAACGATGCCTGGTGATGATGGGGTTTCCTCCAAGTTAGAGAAAGAAATACCTGATGACCCTGTAGATATTTTGGATAATGCAATTGTTGCGCAAGGTAAGATTCTTGACGGTTACAACCCTGTTTGCCATCCTAAAGTTCAACCTCGAATGTACGAAGAGGCAAGAAATCCACAGCATGTTGCTATAAGCCTAGTTGGTGAACCAACAATGTATGAACGGCTTTCTGATCTGATTCGCGAATGCGACCGACGAGGTTGGACGAGTTATCTTGTGAGCAATGGAACCAACCCACAAGTTTTGGAAAATATTCAGGAACCCACACAACTTTACATATCCTTTGTTGCCCCGGATAAGAAAGCACATCAAAAATTATGTCGTCCAACAATACCTAAAGCCTGGGAACGTCTACAGAAGTCACTCAGTTTATTTTCCTCATTCTCTTGCCCCACAGTTATTCGCATGACTCTGGTTGCAGGACATAACATGCACGCAATTACAGATTATGCGAAAATTCTCACTGAAACAGATCCTGATTATATTGAATGCAAGGCGTATATGCATGTTGGAGGCAGCATGCACCGTTTGTCTCGTGAGAATATGCCTTCAATGAACGCCATTCGTGATTTCGCCAACGCTTTAGCGAATCAAACAGGCTATTTGGTCACTAATGAAGACTCCTTAAGTCGAGTCGTTCTTTTATCAAAAGCGCATTGAACCATTGGTTGCTAATCTGCGAGTTGAAGTTCCTGTGATTCTATACCTTCAGGTGTTACGATAAGAAGATCAATTCCATCACCTGACATGGCATCACGACGGGTTGCAGAGCGAATTGCCTTTATGGCTAAATTGATAGCTTCCTTTTTTGAGAGGTTTTCACGATAATTAGCTTCTAACACACCTAGGACAAGGGATGTAGCTGTTCCAACAGCAGCATACTTTTCTGCAATTAGGGAACCCGCAAGATCAAGGCTGTAAAGATGGGAACCATCCTGATCCACCCCACCAATTAGGGTTTGCGTTAAGAATGGCATAAATTTTCGACTGAAGAGTATATTGGAGAGGAGCTGAGCTGCTGCATTTACAGTTATTGGTCTTCGATTTTCAAGTTCGAAGAGGTTGGATTCGGCCGTTAGATAAGATGAAAGCATTTGGTAATCTCCACTTACACCAGCACTCCCAACAATGATGTTTTCAGTTATTGGAAATACCTTCTTACCAGTTTTGCTTACAACTGTATAACCCCAAAGAACCCGTTTTTCCGCTCCGATGACTATTCCATTCTCGAAGGTTATGCCAACTGTTGCTGCACCAAAGAATGGTGTCAGATCTGATTGACCACTCATTTTGAATTACCTGCATCAGCTATCGTAGGAAAGCAGTTAAAAAATCTTTGTGACTTGCTTCTCTTAAGAGCTGTATCTGAAATTGAACCCATTTACAAAGCTAAAATATGTGTTAACCAGCAAGGAGCTTCTTGATGTAGCCTTTGCTCGTGCTTCAAAGATAACACTACCCAAATCGAAAAAGCCACCTCATATCCGTGCCCGTACTAAAGAGATTGCGAAGTTAAAGAAAGTCGAAGATAATCTCACTACACGACTTGAAGACATAGTTCAGCGCTTTCCGAACTTTGATGAAATTCATCCTTTCTATCGTTCTCTTGCAGATACCGTTGTGACAATAGATGAGATTCGGCAGGCTCTTGCCTCAGTTTCGTCCGCAATTCGTATTATTAAGGAAATCATTCGTGAGAGCACTAGGAAGCTAAAGCGTGTAAAAACCCCAGATGAAGCAAGAAGGCTAAGAGCCGCTGCCTATGGACGCATCTCTTCTGTAATTAATCGATTAGAGCCACGTCTGGTTATTATCCAGCGAGCTGCAAATGAATACCGCCGTTTTCCATCAATCAATCTTAACTTACCAGTAATTGTTGTTGCAGGATATCCCAACGTAGGAAAGAGTTCACTTGTTGCGCTTATTTCGTCTGCTACTCCTGAAGTTGCTGAATACCCCTTCACAACAAAAAAAATTAGTGTAGGTCATATTCCAATCAATTCTTTTGAGGGACAGATTCTCGATGTTCCTGGCCTCCTTGATCGGCCAATGAAAAAGAGGAATCCAATTGAGCAAAGGGCCATTGCAGCAATTCAATACTTAGCAGATGTTATTTGTTTCTTAGTAGATCCAACTCTAAACTGTGGGTATGAGCTGAATAGCCAAGTTTCCTTACTTCACGAAATTACTTCAACATTTCCAGACTTGGAGATTTTTCCTATCTTGAATAAAGGTGACATTGCAACAAAGGGAGAAATTACCACAGCATTGGACATAATAAATCTAGGAAACATTCCAAAAATTAGTACTCTAACTGAAGAGGGGGTTGAACAGGTGTTTCATGACATTATATCACATTCTAAGATGATTCAGAAGAAGCTGAAGAACCTTCATGCCCAATCCCTTTGACAGAAATTTGTGCAGGCTTCCCCAATGTTCCTTTCACGCTAAATTTGATGTCAAGAAAATGTTCTGCGATTTGAATATTTGTAACAGTATGCATGGTGAGTTCTGATATTGTTAAAGATGACGCGCCTTTTGCTAATGCAATATATGGAATGAGCATGTCAGCTTGATACCGATCGACAAATGCGTTAGTTTTCAGTTCCGCTAAAAGCATCGATGCGGCTTTTTCACCAACCTTTTCAGCTTTTAGTCCTCGACGTCCTAAGGCATCTGAACCCATCAGCAAATAGGGTTTACTTGTAGCCCATAGTGTAATTCCGCTACCTGGAGAACGCGTCTGCTTATTATGTTCAACTTGTATTCTCTCAACATGGTATGATGCTTGATTAAGTATGTTCATTGCTGTATCAGCTTGGCGTTCAGCAACATGTTTTGGTAAAGATCCACAATGAGAAAGACCTTGGATTATGGGATTGGCATTATTAGATTCCAATATAAGAGAGGACAAAGTGTTGATTGGAAAAAGTGTACCTTTAACTAGTCCTCCACCGCGCGGATAATACCCACGCTGTTCTAATTCCAATGTGCCTTGATAACCCATTTGCTGTAATCGTGGGAGTAAAACATGAACTAAATACTCAAAAGGTGGACTCCAAGCAACATTGGTGCCTCCTGAGAGTGTAATGAAAACTGGATGTTCACAATAAGGAGCAACAATCATGATCGTTTGCAAGACGAGTGTAATTGCCCCAGCGGTTCCAATGTCAACGAGTATTTCTCCTCCATGTTGTGAGTTTGGATAGAATTCAATTCGGGTAGAACCAACATGAGTTCCCTTAACATCTGCATTAGTGAGCTGCTTTGCCGCTAATATGCCATTAAGATGTTGTGGTCGAAGTCCTGGTGTTTTTCTTTTGGCACGAATTTTGTTGACTTCAACGGGTGTTTTCAAAACCGCAGCAAAGGCAATCGCGGATCGAAGAATTTGACCTCCGCCTTCTAGAATGGAACCGTCAATTTGTATGACCATTTTTCCGTCACTGAAATTTCTTTATAGTGGATGAATTAAAGTGCTTATGCTATGACCGCAATTTGTATTGGTACCATGCAAGTATTAGCAAATCGGTGGCTAGCGTTAGCTGTGGAAGAAGCAAGCGCAAAGCTGGTTGCCTGCACATCTTCAGATATTTCATCTCAGAGTGCAGAAAAGAGTTTGAAAAATACTCTTCATCGATTAAATCAGATAAGAATGGTTGATGACACACTTCAATCTCCGCGTCTCATTACTATTGGTGATCAACTCATCCAACTTATTAAAGGAAAAGGGCATCAATTTACTCTTGATGAGATTTCTCAGAGAAATTGGTCTTCTGCTCGATCTATTATTTCACAGAAATTACTAGAGGTTCCAAGAGGAAAAGTAATCTCTTACGGAGGGCTTGCAAAGCAAAGCCGCTCTTCACCAAGAGGTGTAGGAATCGTTATGCGAAGCAATCCAGTACCATGGGCAATTCCCTGTCACAGAGTAATTCACTCTGATGGAAAATTAGGAAAATTAGGAGGAACTGTGAGCGGAACAAAGGAGAAAGCGAGAATATTACAAGCCGAAGGTGTACCCTTTAACCGTGATGGAACAGTAAAGGAGCAAGCAATCATATCCTAAGAATGGTGACTTTGTATGAGACAGCCAGGTCTTTTCATTGGAAGATTTCAACCATTTCATAAAGGTCATCTTCATGCATTGAAAGAGATATTGGCGCAAGAAGAGCAAGTTTTCATTGTTATTGGTAGTGCTCAAGCCAGTCATACGCCAACTAACCCATTTAGTACCGCGGAACGGATTATTATGTTGCAGCTTATCCTCGAAGAGCTGGATATTCCATGTTCGCGGTACTTACTCATTCCCGTTCCTGACATACATAACTATGAATTATGGGTTGATCATGTGAAACGTTTTGTGCCTCCCTTTGGGATCGTTTATGGCGGATTAAAAACAAGTTTAGAACTATTTTCGGAAAAAAAACTTCCAGTAAAAGAAATAACGCCTCACAAAAAGAACATCTATTCAGGTACTGAAGTACGAAGAAGAATGAAGCAGGAAGAGGATTGGCGTTCATTGATTCCAGATGTAATTATAGAGTTCATAAAGGAAGTTGATGGAGTTAGACGCGTAAAATCATTTAATTACTAGTTTCTGAAGCACGAACTAATTCCAATATCCTTTTGAAAATTTCTTGTTTTCTTTCTTTAGCAGACCGATAAAGTCGTTCGACGATTAATTCGGGTGTTGATTTAGCAATTTTACCAAATTGAGGAGAACGATTAACAATCAGATTAAGTTGAGGATCAAGGCCTGTCGCTTCAATACCATCAACCCGAATTGAACCTCTTGAAAGCTGAAGAATATCTTCGGCTAGATGTGAGACAAAGATTACACAAGAATGGGGATTTTCTGAAAAGAGCTCAAGCACAGCAGCAACGACCTTAGCAGCGGCACCGGGTTCAGTGCTCGCCTCCCATTCATCAAAACAAGCAAGTTTTGAAGCATCACTTAGAACAATATTTGCAAGATTAGTCAGTGAGGATTCAAACGCACCTGCAGATAACATTCCTGTGGATTTTGCATAGTAGAAAAGTTCATCAAAAATCCCTACCTCAGCTTTTGATGCGGGAACTAACATTCCCATTTGAGCAAGAATGGCCACTTGAGCAATGCTTTGAAGTAAGCAACTTTTTCCACCACTATTTGCCCCAGAGAGAAGAACAACTCGTTCACCTGCAGTTCTTTCCGGTGCCCAACTGTTTTGTCCAATAGAATATGAGACGGGAACGACTTGGAGTTTTCCCGTTTTTGCTTCTTGCATAAGAAAGAGGTTACGACCTTCTTCAAATGCTAAGCCAACATTTTCAGTCCGAACCACCGGAACTGAGAGTTGATATTCAACCGCAAATTGACCTATTGCTTGAAAGACATCAAAATCTAATAGGGTTTGAACAGCATCCTTGACCAATTGTTCATACTTTGTAAGTTTCGAAGCAATTTCTTTTTTGAGCTGGTGTTCCCGTGCATGCATAGCCCGTCGAAGATTATTTTGCAGATTGCTAGCGAGTTGACGATTAGCTTGGATGGGTAAAGCAAGACTTTGAGAAAAAATCCCATCCACCCATTCAAGTTCATTTCTTTTGAGTTGTAACAACTGGGCAAGATGATCTTCGGAATCTTGCAGAGCAGTTATTAGAATATCAAATACCTGTGGCGGAAGATATTGGCGCAGTTGATCAGCCCCAATTGATTCCGCTGTTGATGCTTCAAGGATGCTAATTATCTGATCCCCTTCCAATACAACTTGGCTACTGGAAACTTCATTTCGAATTCGATCATTAGCCCAAATTTCAGTCTCGCTTAATGTCGCTTCAAATTTTTGTGACGCATTTCTAAGTCGATCATAATCTTCATCTGCACCCATAGAGAGGGCTCCGGAACTAGTGATTTTTTGAATGAGTGCTAGAAGTTCATTTAATTCGGTTAAATCCAATTTCTCAATGAACCTTTGAAGAGCTGGTGTATTGGGGAGCTTTGTGAGCGCATCAGCGGCATTACAAATGGCTAGAATTGTTTCGTGGTTGGTAGCATAAAATGAGATTATCGATTCGGGCGACACATCCGCATTAGTAAAGTCACTCTTTAACAACTCTAGATTTCCTGCTTGCTCCGCTACCCTACTCATTCCTGCTACTTCTAAGATAGCTATGACATAATCATAAGATTTGAGGTACTCATCTAGTTGTTCACCAGGTTTTAGGCGAATGAGGCGTGAAAGCTTATCTGCTTTGTATTCCCTCATTTTTTGTTGTGCCTCATCATTATCAGTGAGGATTACTCTCCATGTTGCCATGGGTGGAGTTGCTCCTCGACGTAAAGGTTTAGCAGTGGAAAGGAGTGTTCCCATTTCAGTCAGCTGTTCCTGAGAACATTTCCTTACTAGCTCAGCAGCTTGCTCAAACCAGTTTAGTCGTTGGAGTATTATATCGAGCTTTGAAGAGGGTAATGGGTAATAGAGAGATAATTTATCTTTGGCAAAAAGACTATTCGCATATGTTTGGATGAGTGATAAAATGCGATTGTAGATTGTCCTTATATCTTCTGTCTTTAACACTTCGAAAGCGCTTATTCCTTCTCGAATTGTGTATGAATCTTGCACAATATCGAGCGCTTTTTTCTTTCCAACCCCTGGTATGCTTGCTAGTGTAGCCACTTGAGCGTTATTGATAATGTCTAGAGCGGCTTCTTCGGAGCCGAAAACATCAATTAGCTTCTGGGCTAATCGCGATCCTACACCGGGAATTTGGTCTAATCGTTCAAGCTCTGGCAATCAGCTTCCTCCCTTTGACACACTGCATTTTCAGATAGTATATTTAATTGATACCCCCCTACATAGAAGTGGATAAATGCCTTTTTAAGGAAAAATATAATTTGACTGAGTTTATTCTAAAATAGAATTGAGGGCATTTAACAGTGATTCAAGTTACTTTATTAGCAATATCCGGACTTCTCGTAGCCTTTATTGTAACATTCATTGTGATGCCATATGTTATTAAAACGATGAAGAACCGAAAAATTACTGGTATTGATGTACACAAGCTGAATAAACCTGAAGTCGCCGAAATGGGTGGGATTGGAATCCTTTTTGGTGTAACCGCAGGCTGTTTAGTATTATTTATCGGAACCGGTCTTGTATATCCCGGTCTCTTTGATTTCCGAATCATTATATTCCTTATAGTAATTCTTTTCGCTGGGCTTATTGGAGCTATTGATGATATCAAGACTCTTGGACCTAAAATCAAACCTTTATTGACAGCACTGGCTTGCCTTCCAATTCTTGCTTATACGTGGATGATTAGCCTTTCAGTAATACCTCCGATCTTCATACCTGCATATAACCCAGGTCCTTATCTACCATTCTTAGGTCAAACCCGACTGACAATTGTATACCCCCTTGTATTGATTCCATTGGGAATAGCAATAACTGCTAACTCTGTCAATATGATGGATGTCTTTAATGGCGTAATGCCGATAACTTCGGTAATTATGTTCGTGGCACTTCTTTTCGTCTCAGTGTTGATGTGGTTCATTGGAGTTTCTGAGGCTGGATTAGGCATTCTTTTCTCATGTGTAATGATTGGCACACTTCTTGCTTACTATTATTTCAATCGAAATCCGGCGAAAGTCTTTGCAGGTGACACAGGATCCCTTCTAGTTGGAGCTGCTTTAGGTGCAATTGCTATAATGGGTCGGGTTGAAATTGTAGCTATTGTGGCGCTGTTACCAGCAATCATGAATGCCTTCTATTGTCTAATTAGCAGTGGCGGTTTGTTAGAACGACGACAAATGAGAGAGAGACCTACAATTTTTCAAGAGGATGGACGTCTTGCAGCTTCACGTGAGCCAACAGCGCCTCTTACTTTGAGTCGATTGGTATTAGCCAGAGGTCCCCTATCGGAACAACATATAATTTTGTCATTAGCAACCTTAACGTTAGCCAGCAGTCTTCTAGCAGTACTAACTGTATTTCTCATTCCCTTCGATGGTGGTTACCTGTTAATTTGGCCCTTTTCAATGAGCCTTGTCATTATCCCCTTTATTCTCATTCTTGGGGTGTATTTGATATTAAGAAAAATAGATCAACTCGGTTTGCGACTAGCGGGATTGATTTCTATAATGGTAGGAGTCTGGGCTCTTGGGATGGCTGGTTTTTGGCTTCTAGATTATTTGATATTTATTTTTCAGAACCCTTGGTGGCCTATAGCAGGAATTCTCTTTATTTTTGGATGGTTAGTCTTGTGGCACTTCTCAACGCGATTATATTTCCGTTCTGAAATCGGTAAAGCCAAGACTGTTACTTAGTCCGTTTCCTCACTGTAGCATGCTGCCAACGATATTCAAAGCTTTGCTGAAAAATGGCAACAATACCTTCATTAGCTGAATAGCTTGGGCGATAAACGTACCGTGGTTGACTTTTTTCTCTCTTTGGAGACGCCCAGATGAGAAACACAACTCTTGAAGAATCAGCAAGCGTGCCTCTTACAGGAAACCGTAAATCAGCAGGTTGTTTCACACTAGCTCCTAATTTTCGAAGCTTCTGAACTGCAGTTCGTGTTGCTTCATGTTGCATATTCATAAGGACTCTTATCTTCACTCCTCTTTCGATGGCCTTAGCTAGATCATGTTGAACTGCATCAAACCAGCTGAAGATGTCAGTGAATATGTCAAGAGTCTTTCTGGCTTCAGAAATCAGGAGTTTAGTTTGTTTTTCAGTTATCGCTAAATTTTCCAAAGATTCCAAGAGATCCTCTGGTCGTATTCGAAGACGCTGACGCCAAAAAATTGGTGACAGAACTTCTTTAACTTCTAGACTTGTATCTTCCAATTGCTTAATCGAGTCTGCAATTGCACGTTTTCGTATTGTTATTAGTTTTCGAAGACCCTCATCAGGGCTAATTATTTCAAATTTTTTCGGACGGCCTTCAATAATGACAATAAGCCCAAGAGCTTTTAGACTTTCAAGGACTCCGTAAACTCGTGGAATGGGAATATTGGCTTTCCGAGCTACCTCCTCCGCACTCATTTGTGAGCCTTGCACGAGAATAAGATAAGCTTGGGTTTCGTATTCGGTTAGGCCTAGTTGTCGGATTTTTTCAGCAGCTTCTTTCATTGTAAGGTTTCCCATATAGTGTGTTGAACTTCTCCTAAATTATCGTTTCGAATAAACTGGTTTAAACGTAATATCGGTAACTTTTTAGGGTAAAAAAGTTTCTCTAGCATGAGGCGAAATCAATGAAACCCATAGGAGTTGGCGTTATTGGAATTGGGGCATGGGGAAAGAACCATATTCGCATCTTCTCCGAGCTGGAGGAGACTACGCTTGTCGCCATAGCCGAGCGGGATACCGAGCGAGGTAAAGCTTTTTCCAAAAAATATGACACCATTCATTATGCTAGTGCTGATGAATTATTCCGTCGGAACGACATTGATGCCGTAACCATCTGCACACCAACAGTAACGCATGCCGATTTAGCATTGCAAGCGATTGAAGCTGGTAAACACCTACTTTTAGAGAAGCCTATGACGGAAACACTGCAGCAAGCCCAACGAGTAATTGATGCAGCAAAATCTGCAAAGGTGAGCGTGATGGTGGGCTTCGTTGAGCGATTCAATCCGTCAGTCGAAACCGCCACCCAATTGATTGACCAAGGACAAGTAGGTGAACTGGTTTTAGGTTCTGCAAGACGTTTAGGTCCATTTGTACCAGGACGAGTGGCAGATATTGGAATAATAAAAGATTTGGCTATTCATGATATCGATATTGCACGTTTTCTAGTTAAACAGGAAGCAACTTCGGTTTATGCTATTGCAGGTAGTCTTTATCATAAATATGAAGATCATGCTAATCTGGTAATCCGTTTTGATGATAAGCCTACGTTTTTTCTTGAATGTAATTGGCTAACCCCACGAAAACTCCGAGGCCTTAGCATTACAGGCTCTGAAGGTGTTCTATCATTGGATTACATATCACAAGAGGTATCCTTAGGAACTAAACAGTGGGAGCAAAAATCCACGTCAACATGGGATGAGCCCTTGAAACGAGAACTTTCACATTTTGCCAAGTGCATAATAGACCACCAATTACCACTAACATCAGGAAATGACGGATTAGAAGCACTGCGAATTGCTGAGGCCGCACTAGAAAGCGCCAAAAGTAAACGCATAATCCATCTTGAGGAGCTTCGTTCAAATTGAATGTAAAAGAAAAAGTTCATCCAAGCGCAGTAATAGAAAAAGAAGTAAAGTTGGCACCAGATTACACAGTAGAGCCTTATGTGTTCTTAAGAGGAAAGATCCAAGCTGGAAAACGATGCTATTTTAGCACGGGATGTAAAATACAAGGTCCTGCAAATATTGGTAACAATGTATTTTTTGGTGAACAAACCACAATAGGTTTCCCAACTCAACATCAAATCGAGCAATACCAAAAAGAAAAGAAAGCGTCACCATGGATGAATTCTGAATTAACAGAGATAGGAGATGACTGTATTATACGTGCAGGATCGGTTCTCTATTCAAGTTCAAAATTAGGGAATAACGTCAGGATAGGTCACAATGTATTGCTACGCGAAAATGTCCAAATTGGAGACAATTCCCTAGTGGGAACGAGCGTCACTATTGATGGCAATTCATCAATTGGAAAGAAAGTATCAATTCAGACAAACGTTTACATTCCCTGGAATACTATTATTGAAGACCACGTCTTTCTTGGTCCTCATTGTGTCCTTACAAATGACAAATATGTCATGCGAACTCATTTTGAACTTAAAGGCCCAATCATTCGGAGAGGAGTTAGCATCGGAGCTGGAGCTGTAATATTACCAGCAATTGAGATTGGTGAGAAAGCAGTTATTGGAGCTGGAGCTGTTGTTACCAAAAATGTTCCTCCAAAAACAATTGTTCATGGTGTTCCAGCTCGGGTACAATCTGTTATTCCAGAAAACTGGAAGATACCGTTAGAATAGGTGATACCAGAACCCAAATATGGATATACCTTGAAATCTAAACGGAGAATGTCGGTTAGAATATTGAGTTTGCTAGTTTTCATTGTAAATAAGAGAATGCTTATATACGTGAAAATAATCGACAAATCGAAATCCGGTATCGGTGAGTGACAGCGTGAAAACCAGAGCTTTACTACTACTTGTGCTAATATGCTTACCATTGGCCTTTGTATTCATCCCGCCTACAAGTGCAGATTCTTCGCAATTGGTAATTGATGAAGCCCAGCGCGATGTTGAACTTCAAATTTATGGAATGATCCTTGTAACTGATACTATTACAATTAGTAATCTAGGGCCTGTACCGGCTTTCAATATTATGGCTGCTTATCCATTAGCTGAAATAAAAAATGTTAAAGAATTTACAGCAGCGACAATTAATGGAACTAGCCTCTACCACCAAAGGATCGCGCGCATTGGTCCAAATTGCACTGGATGGCAAGTCTTCCTAGCCGAGCCCTTAATGCCAGAACAAACTGTAACATTTACAGTTCAGATGGCTATTGAGGGACTAGTCACAATAGACGAAACAACAGCAACGGCAAGCATACCAATAATCGTTACAAGCCCATACAACATTACTAGTTACTCAACTAGATTGACTTACCATGATGCGCTAACAGCACCAACGCAAACTAGCTGGACTGGAGATTCAGTTCACCCCTACAGTTTTGAGCTCCGGGCAGTTATCTTAGACCACATCACTGATGATTTTGCACCAATTATTTCGTATTTAGAGCTTAAGCGAACCTTCTATATTGATGCGTGGGGCTATTTGTTTGCTCAAGAAGCACATATGTTTCGCCTTGAAAGCGTTAACCCAAGATTTACAAATTCAGAACGGCGCTGGAATTCACTCACTGTCACTTTACCAGCAGGAAGTGAATTTCTTCGAGTCTTTGATAACATTGCCAACTTATCAAATAGCCGAATAGAAACACCCACCAATGTAACTCACCCAGGGTCGATTGCGGTTCAATTACGATATCATCTCGAAGAAGGAGATGTATACCAGTTTTTCCTTGAATACCGAATTCCCTTAGACCTTCGACAACTCGTATTACAAACAGGTCAAGCCTTATTTTTTGAACCCTATTATAAAGAGCCGTGGATAATCCGAAACCAAATTACTGAATTTATTCTTCCATCAGGGAGCTGGTTACAAGGAGTACCTATTGACGCAGAAACAACCTCAACGCCCACAGGACAGTATTTGATTAGCTTCTCAGCTCAAAACGTGACCTCACTTCATCAGTCCAATCTAAGTCTTTTCTATGTTTACCCTGTTCTTCCTGCTCTAGCCCGACCGATGCTTTTCTTCGTAGTTATTGGGGCAGCCTGTCTAGTGTATATAACAGCTCGACGAGTTTCCTTCTTCCGTGAAGAAGAGGAAATTATTGCACCCACAATAGAAATAGATCCGATTATTCTGGACGAATTCTGTACTTTCTATGGAGAGAAAATTGCGCTATTATTGCAAACAGAAAAACTAGAACAGACTATGCTGCAGGGTAAGATATCGAAACCCAGATATCGAAAAGAGAAGAAGAACTTCGAGCGAAAAATTCGTGCAATTGACCGAGAACTCAGCACTCGTAGCCAACCTCTTATCGAGGCTGGAGGCAAATATGAATCAGCCGTTCGACAACTAGAGCTACTCGAGGCAGAACGCGTTAGTTCAATTGAAGCACTACACGCCCTTGAACAGCGATACCGCCAGAAACGAATTACAGCTCAAGTTTACCAAAAGCTACAAAAAGATCTTCAAAAACGGCGAGATAAAGCAGTTGGACGAATGGACCGTATCTTACTTAGTTTACGCGAAGAACTAGCATTATAAGTATTCATTTCTAATGCCGAAACACTGAATAAGGCTTAACGAAAAGAAGCGTGTTAGTTATTAGCCCGGTAGTGTAGCCTTGGTTACAGAGGCAAAGTGGTCAATCATTCGGGGCTTTGGAGCTGCAACATTTCAACAGCGGAGTTACCCCGAGACCGCGGTTCGAATCCGCGCCGGGCTACCACTTCATTTTCCCTTAACTGTTAAATTTGGATACCAACTCTTAGCTTTAGCTTCACTGGCTTGTTTATCCCAGTCAGCAAGAATCTTAGCTGCTTCACACGCGGTGTGGCTTGCTTCTTTTTCGCCGAGTGTAGCAAATTCCTCAGTTTCCCGATTTGCGAAAACAGTGCATACCGCACCACTTCTTAAGCCAAATAGATTTGCCAAGGTAAATATCGTCGAGCATTCCATCTCAAAATTCAATACACGAGCAGCTTTCAAATCCGATATGATATTATCCATAGAGGATTGCCAAAAGCCATTGTACCCAGGGCGTCCCTGTCCAGTGTAAAAACTGTCAGTACTACACGTTATTCCAATATGATAACGATAGCCTAAACTTTCTGCTGCTTCTATGAGCGCAAGTACAACTTGATAATGCGCGAAAGCAGGATACGTGGAAGACACGTATTGTTTACTAGTACCATCATTTCGAACGGCGCCAGTTGTAATAATTAGATCACCACACTTGATGTCTTTATGAATAGCTCCAGAACTCCCTACACGAATCAACGTTCTTGCTCCAATTGTGGCGAGCTCTTCGATAGCAATCGCTGTTGCTGGACATCCAATTCCTGTTGATGTTGTGCTGATTGGTGTGTTTTTGTAGACACCCGTATAGGTAACATAAGTTCTTTTTTCAGCCATTTGCTGAGCTGTGTCCCATAATTTAGAAATTAGGGTAGCGCGTGCAGGATCGCCGGGTAACAATACTGTTGGCGCAATATCATCTGGTTTTATTCCGATATGATACTGAATCTTATTCGCTGTTTCAGGTCTGCTTGCGGATTCCCATTTTTTCATCCCTCCACCTCCCAAGAGGTTTTTACTTAGCGGGTTCCCCGTCTGTAACTCGGTCGAACTTTTCGAGTAGTCTTCTCTTCCCGTTCTTCAATTTCTCCTTTTTCAATGAGATAATCTAGGGCTTTATCCAGTTCTGAACGACTTATTTGGAGCGAGTTGGCAACTTCACCTCGTGAATAACCCTCCGCATACAATTCAACAATTTTAGTAAGGATTAGTTTACCGAAATAGACATGTTTACCTTGTGAGATGATAAGTAATCCTGGGAGTTTTGTCATTTTAGATTTAGCCATACGATTTAATTCAAATTCAATTTTTGCAGGAGTTTCTTCGAGATTCTGGGCTAATTCAATTAACGTAATTCGTTCAGCAGTTGCTAATTCGGTTCTTAGGTTTTGGATGAAAGTTCTACGACGATAAAATAGTATGGTCCCAATAAATGATATCATGACTACCATGAAGATCATCAGAAACCAGCTCAGAAGCGGGTTAACATTGAATAACATCGTAACTGTGGTAATGAAGGCAGTGGTGTTTATTGCTTGAAAAAGAAAAAAATCAATAAGAAATAATACTAGGGCTATTGCAAGTATAGTAGCTAATATTTTGACAAGAGCAGATTGAAGTGACATGATTTTACATCAACCACGGTTTGAAAGAATTAGCCTATGTAACTTGCACTTTCTGTTTCGTCTCTCGGTTCTCTTTGTTCACGTTGTTGTAAGAGATGATGTTTCACTTGAGCGTAAATTCCTTTCATTTCTTCGATTCTTTGTTCCAATTCTGATACATCAGCGTTAATGTCAAATCGGTCGTTCAGAACTTTGACAATCAATTTTGATGCCCGAGGATCTTGCCTAAGTAAAGGAACGGTTTCGGCTAGAAGACAAACACCCTCGATACCGTATTTTAGATTCGCCCATGCAGGGATTACACCATTTGCCCCATTTATGACTCCATCAGACATTGGTATGACGTAATCTAACTCTGTGAAGAAAGCTTGGAATTTTGGCCCAGTTGAGGAAACGAAAACCTTTGGTGTTTCAGGGAACTCACCTGGAACATAGGCACCTGTCGCTGCAATCTTCTTGACATTCATTTTTTTGAAGGTCTCTGCGATTCGATCAGAAAACTCATAAATTCCTTGTGATGATGATGGTTGAAAATCCCCTGAAACTAATATGATATCATGTTTCAGCTTAGGATTTTTATGAAGGTAAATTTGGCATTCAGGGATTTTCATCATCCCCTTATCATCAATCATCACATGGGGAGGAAAATCATCTGAAAGAACTTGGATTATTGGTTCTGCCTTTAGATTTTTAATTAAAACCTCGATTGCTAATTTTCCAACACTAGCAATACCTGGCATACCTACTAGGGCAATTGGGTTTCGAATTTCTTTTACTTCTTTTAACCAAATAATCTCAATCATAGTAGGTTCCCTGCAGGTCGTTTAGGCTTCTGGAAGATTGAATTTAAACTTTATGTCCTATTAGGTTTATCATGTGAAAGATGAACTTTTACATTAATTAGTTATTCCTGAGGAATAAGCCGTTATAAAGTCAATACGTTGGCGAACCATTTTTTGTAGAGAACGCTTGATTTTTTCTTGGTCTAAAGGTAATATTTGAAAGAAATCGTCGCGATGATGGTCAATAGTTCTTCGTAATGTTTCTGGTACAACAATGATTACATTGTGTTTATCTGCATATTCACGAGCTAAAATTTTCAGTTGTTCTTTTTCACCATCGAAGAAGTATAGGACAAGATGAAGGTCAGAAAGAAAAAATACATGATTCGACGCTTCTCTATACTGAAGAGAAAGCTCATCTAAAATACCTTTGATAATATGTTTAAAATACGTCTCTAAAGCTTTGCTTCGCTCAAAGAAATATAACGTCTCAGACCCACATCTTTCACACTGAATACCAATCCGCTTCGAAAGCTCTTTGACACTTTCAGAAGGGATATTCAAGTACCTAGTGAGGTATCGTTGAGTCCAATACGTTTTGATCGCATTTCTAAGATGCAAATAGAGATTGTCATGTTTTTCACTTCGAGATGATGGAGGTTCTTGCGATTTTTGAGCCTCCTTGGAGTTTAGCGTTTGAAGAAGAGGTAGTGACCTTCGATCGTTGCTGGGTTTTGACCAATTTTCTAGTGAATCGAGAAACCATGATAGATTAGTTTCTGTTAACTCGTGAACTGAGATCGAATTTGCCGCATTTGGAATGTCAATTCCCTCTGCTTTTAACTCGGACACGACTTGTAAGACTTTATTTTTGAGTTCTGCAGCTTCTCTGATGAAAAATTTCATTCGAGCTTTGAGTGGCGTTCGTATTTCTAATATCCATCGAAGTGTTTCAATATCAATGTGGGCTAAAGGAAACAGAACTAATTCTTGTGATTCAGTAATGTAAACTTCAGTCAGCTTACACCCTAAGGCATCTTCAGATAAAACAAAATCAATGCAACGATTTTTTAAGCTGCCGAGAAAAGCGCCAATGTATTCTTGGATTGATGAAGGACACATATGTCATCAAAAACAAGATAAGAAAATAGTAAATAAGGTCGTAAATTAGAATTTGATCAGTTCCCATTTGGGCTCATGCGTATTCCTTATCGCTTCTAGATGATTGGGCAATTCTGAGGAGTATTATGAATCAGAAAAAAGGTAGGTATATTCTTCATACCGTCGCCCATTAATGATCGTTCCGGGGGATTTCTTTAGAATTTGTTTCTTTTTCAGATGCGCCCTTAATCTCTGATTAGCAATTTCTAGATTGCTTTGTTCTAACCAATGAAGGGGAACATTGACAAAGAGTGGTCGAGCAGGAACAACATGACGCGTGGTTTTTTGAGTAAAAATCTCCTGATTTAATGCGCTACTAATAACTTCCTTCTTAGTAAGCGATGGAACAATTAGAACGGTTCGAAGAGCTGATTCAATGCTTTGTAAAGCATCAGATTCAGTACTATATATTAGTTTAAAACCCAGTTCTTGGCCCAAGGATTCAATCTTGGCAATTTCATCATAAATCTCCTTTATCGAAAGATTATGGGTTGAATTAAGAAGCACAGCGTTTTTTCCTATGGCTAGAGCTGCAATAGTCTTTCGATTCTTCACAAGGTCAAAGGCTTTGTTGGAGGAGGTTTGAACAGTATCAAGTAGATCTTTTGCTGAAATTTCTTTTGAAAACTCAGATAAAGAAAGATCACCAATAAATTCCCGGTACCATGCATTGACTTCTATGGAGGGGTTTTGATAGTCGACGAGACACACAGGGGCAAGTTTATAATTAAGGGTCCTTAATGCCGCAACACGGTGCATTCCATCTAAGACTACTAATGTATCTGAATCAACAATTATTGGGTGCTTTAGAATTTGTTCTGCCACAATTTCCTTTTCTAATTTTTCAAGTGCGGATGCTATTGTTTCTTCGTGAATGAAGAGGGAATCAATCGAAACGAGCTCGATTTCCATTAGTAGTTGTGGAGTTTCAATGATTACTCCCATTCAAACATGCCCCATGAATTTTGAATCTTGTTATACGATGTACTAAATTTTGATTACAGGATTTTTGCCATTCTAAGCTATGATAACATCTTCATCCTGACGAAGAATCATTAAGCGTGTTACATATCCAGCAATTCTGTTTCGCAAACGTTTAGTAGTATTTGTAAGTAGCTCGTCTAAAATCTCTTTATTTTGAGCAAAATCTGTTGTAAAACTATCTGAATATCGTTCAACAAGTTCTCTTGAAAGGCGTTTGATTAGGACCGTTCTAACTTTACCCACAGTTTTTTCCTCCAGTAACTTGGTTTTTCACATTTAACGCGATACTTTTTGTAAGCTATTAGGGTTTTGTAGGTTTGAATGTGATTATTATTGTGCTCTATGGACAATCGTCGAAAGTTTAAAAAACCGATGCTAGAACACATTTATCGTAGCCGCGTTAGTGTAGCCAGGTCAATCATCTGAGGCTCTCGACCTTAGGACCGGGGTTCGAATCTTGTTAGAAAGTCTAACGAGAGAAATTCCCCGACGCGGCACCATTATTTACAGGTAAAGCTCCTTAAACGCCTCACCAATTAACCAATTTTTTCGACTATGGTTTTCAGTGATTCGGTTGTGAAGTCTGTCTGGAAAAAGAGACAAGTTTTTCCGATTTTTTCAAATTTTTTCCGACACCGGTTTGAAAAGGTGCGCCAATAAGTATTTGGTTGGAATAATCCATAAACATTCGAATATTGCTGATTGTGTTGAATGTACCGAAACAACTGCTTTAGAAGATGAGAAGAGTCTTCAATTTGGAAGGATTTGGGAATTTCATTTTGAGCAAGAGGATAAGTATTTGTTAGTTCGAGCGGAACTAGCCCTAGATAGGGGCAAAGAAATAGTATATCGATGCTTATTGATGTGCAAGAATTCATTTGCAGGTACAAAGCTCTAAAACGCTTGTATTCCATCGAGAAATGATAAGGACGGTTGGATGGGGCAGAGAATAATAGTAACTCTTTTCGGTTAGTCTTTGGTGGAGAATATTCTGAAATTCGGTTGTTGTGACGGTAGATTTCAGGTTGAAAAAGCGACCATTTGCTTGTTATAAAAATCGCTCTTTTCTTCGTTACCGGAGAGAGTTGTTCGAAAATCTTTGGATAGGAAATCATCTTCTGCATAGCATCAACCATGGCAGGATGACTACTAATTCGACTCTCAACAAGGCGCCAAAGTCGTCCTTCACGAATAGCTTGTTTTATTCGAACGATTTCATTTTGACAAATTCTGAGATTATGTTCCGCTAAAACTCGGATGCGCGCATTTTTTTCTAGCCTTTTAATTTCAGAAATTGTAAATTTACTGCAACTAGGACACGTACAAAACTGTTCATGTATTTCTTGAAGCCGGTAAGTTCCAGTGGGTGTAAGAAGGCGATCATGCCTTGCAAATAATGCATAAGCTGCTGAATCAAACATATCACACCCCATGGCTACAATTAAGGGGAAGATGAGTGGGTGTCCTGCTCCAAAAAGATGAACTGGCTTATTATGGGGAATATTTCTTTTTGCAGTCATCACTAGTTCGACGAGTTTATCAAAATGATATTGTTCCATTAATTGTGTGGGACTACCAATTGCAAAAATAGAAAAATCCAGCTTCGAAACTTCTTTTGCGGATTTTGCTACTAAATCAGGATACGTTCCTCCTTGGATTGGTCCTACCCAGAGAATATCTTTCCTCGTGCGTAACGAACTAGATGCCTTCGCACGTCTGAGGGTTTCATCAACTGTTTTACTTGCCTCTTCGTAGGTAGAATGGCCTCCAGTGGGAACATCTAAAATAACTGCGATGTCTGATTCGATTTTCTCTTGGAATTCAATTATTTGGTCAGGTGTGATTTCAACGTCTCCGTATATTAGGAGTTGATATGCTCCTGAGTCAGTCATAATCACTCCAGGATAGTCAAGAATTTCATGAAGAACTCCTTCATTTGCAGCTTTTGAAAGTAAGTATGCGTTGGTTATGATTGCTTTACAATTAAATTCGGAAAACATAGTTCGGGGTGGAATTAAGACTCGTGTTGGATGAACTACTGGAAGAAAGATTGGTGTTTCAACTATTCCAGTCTTCGTTCGAAACTTCGTAATTCTCCCAAGTAGATCCTTATGGGTGATTTCAATCATCGCGAATGTAAATTACCCTGCATTGAAGGTCAGGGCTTTGGACTTCATGTCGTTGGCTCGAGCTAGCTAGCCCATAGATCCTACTCGCCGTTTTAGTGATTTTGCCCAGGCATGCGGGTATTTGGAATGTGCTCACCGAGTTAATTTTCACAACTGGGTCCCCCAAGGATGGTTTAAGCTCCGCAATACCTTCATGTCCTAAAGGATTGGGAATCATAACGGCCTTCGATTCTTTCTTAGCTAGGAGTTTCCTCTGCTTTGGTTTTTTGTTCTTCGATGAAGCGAGTGTATATTTTTCTTATGCGATCAGCAAGTGGACCTGTCCCTTCTACCCCTTCTTCGGTTAAACGAACCTTGTTTAGCACAACAATGACACGTGCGTCTTCAAGGAATCTGACCTCTCCAGGAGGAAAGAGTGTTTCGAGTTGTTCAGCCAGCCCCTTCAAGTCAAATGGATCTTCGGTCTTGACGAGTTCTAATATCGTATGGCCCGTAACCACAATCTTGTGGTAGACCGTGCCTTTTGAGTCACGCGCATCAGACAATACAACACTTAACGTAGCAGGATCATAACCTCGCATTTTTCCAGTGAGAGATTTTCCTGTATTTGTACTAATAACCACAGTTGCTCCAATCAAAGAGGCTAGTTCTTTGAAAAAATGTCGAGCCCCAGTACTTTGTGCCATGCTAGTTTCCTCTAAAGATTCTGTTTGGAGTAGTGATTATACATCCGTTTTTATATGTTGTTGAGCCACATTATGAAAACATAATAAACGAACTAAGGTGAATTCTTTGGTCTCGGGTACGGGAGTTATTGAAAAACGGGAAACCACACAAACTCAAATTATTCAGTATTTTGTTAAAGTTAATAAAAGGTTTCAAGTTGATTTTGAATTACCAGCTAGTGAAAGTGCACTCGAAGGAGGACAGAAAGTCACAATCGCAATTAATACAAGTAAACCAAAAAAATCCAATGCCCTCCTAACACTTCGGGGTGAGGTGTACCAAATAGAAAAAACTAGTGCGGGAATTAGGTATATCATATTTTTCTCTGGTTTACAAGGAAGTATAGTTGCAAAACGTGGAATTACCGGGCTAAAGACTAAGAAAACAATTTATCTATCAATTTCAAAACGATGAAGACACCGAGATTGAAAAGATTCAATTTTTGAAAATCAATACTAGTGAATAGTTTCAGTGTCGCGTCTCTGTGAGAGTAGAGAATTCATTCAAACGTACACAACGCTCTGCTTATTCAGATGTTGTTTTCGCTGCAAGAGCGATTTGCATGCCAAAAGTCTGGTTAAGAGGAAATGCGCTTTGGGACTTAGAACTGCCCAAAGTGATTCAGATGGAGGACATGCGCTGCACAGAATGCCTTGGAACCGCGATATTAGTCAACGGTGAATATGTGTGCACTAGTTGTGGTCTAGTACTAGCACGCCAAGTAGTTAGTTCACCGTATCAGATGTACAAAGAGGAAGGAGGTACTTCGTCACATTCGAAGACTTATGTTGCGTTGGGAAAAAGATCCGTCATGGTGGGCGGTTTAGGAAGCTTCATTGACTACCAAGCCAGCCGCTTTTTCTATGATCGGACAGGTAGACCACTCACCCCACGAAACCAACGATTGTATCGAAGGTTGAAATTTGATTATAATCTCCGTCTTCGAATTGCAAAGCGTGAGACAACATACCGTGCATTGCGATCATTGAGTAGAGTTACTGATTTGCTCTCTTTACCTGACAGCATCAAGGATAGAGCAGCATACTACTATCAAAAGATGGACATGAAGCTTGAAAGCCGAGATATAACAAGCCACCTAACTCTTATGGCGTATGGACTGATGTTGGCCGTTCGTGAATCAAAAGAAAATGCCCCCATTACCTTACAAGAGATTGCAGACGCTTTTCAGAAGATAGGTCATCGAGTGACTAGCCGCTCCATCATTCGTCAAGCCCTCACTGTCAAAAAGAAACTTCCAATTGCTCCCACCAAACGAAAGAGCGAAGATTACCTGCAACGAATAGTATCTCAAACAGTGCATCACCCTACAGTGCGTCTAAGAATACGACGTGCAGGTTTATCGCTTCAGGAGTATCAGGTTCGCTTATTAGAACATGCCAGCCATCTATTTAGTCGAATTGATGTTTCTGAACGAGGAGGAAGAAACCCGTTCATTTTTGCCGTCGCAGTTGTCTACAGCTCAGATTTGCTAATAGCCAAGATGGCCAAACGTCGTCCAATACTCACTCAGCGCTTGATTTCAAAAGCAACAAGTGCCGCCGAATACAGTGTACGAGACCATTATGCCAAGTTACTGAAAAGGCACCTCATCGAGATGTTACCTGAAGCATAGCTGAATTGAATGCAGAGCAATAATTACTATTACAAAGAGTGAAAAAAGGAGGACCACCCGAAACACGGCGAACCCAGCCAATAATGCAAATAAAAGCACGAATGGTATTGATGTGATGATCACTCCTGAGATGACGACAAGACAAGTAATGTCATTAATAATCGATTGAATGATCAGCAGTAGTAACCACAAATAAAGAATTATTTTTAAAATTGTTAAGAGAAACATTTTGTCACTTCTTACTCAGCCTGAAAAAGAATCTGTAGTGAGGAATTAGTAGGAGTTATCGTCAACAAGTGTAATCCGCTATGGCTAGGTCCCACGAGAAATATTGTGTACCTGTATGTTCTTGTTATGATGTACCAAGAATCAAGGTATACTTTGAATATTAATTGGTTATACTCAGCTTCCAGAGTTACATTACTTGGTACAACAACTCGGACCGAAACACTCTCTCCACTCTGATCAGCAAGGAGGATTGAGGAGTCTACATCATTTACAAAATTTTGAAACACAATTGATTGTTCAGATTCTGAAATGACTTGTGTTGTAGTGATAAGAAGTGGTAAACCGATTGTGATGAGGAGAGTAAGGTTTAACCCGATGATTACTATTTTTTCGAGGCTTTGATTCAATTAAGTCCCAGTTTAGATTTCCCTAAAAGAAATTTAAAGTCCTATTCTCAAGATTTTTCTTGCTTTAAATACGAATTTCCAAAGTAACCCTGCGGTTAGTATGGTTTGTCCAGTTCAGGTGAAAAAAGAAACCCCCAACGCAGTTATGTTGGAGTTTTGTTGTGACCTCTGTCAATCTCAGGAAACGACAAAAGGTGATATCACTAGTAATCCACACTGTC
>JBHLSA010000003.1:0-27999 GCA_048882025.1 Candidatus Thorarchaeota archaeon
AGCGCCAGTAGCACTGAACTATATGCCATGCTTTCCGCCCTATCCAATATTCCTATTCAACAGCGATTTGCTGTCACAGGATCAGTCAATCAACATGGTGAAGTCCAAGCAATTGGTGGGGTCAATCAAAAAATAGAGGGCTACTTTGCCGTGTGTAAAGAGAAAGGACTAACAGGAGATCAAGGTGTTCTCATTCCCAAAGCAAACGCCCAAAACCTGATGCTCAAAGATGAGGTCATTGAAGCGGTAAAAGCAGGAAAATTTCATATCTATCCGGTTGAAAACATTGAGGAAGGCATTGAATTATTGACGGGTATTTCTGCAGGAGAGCAACAACCTGATGGCTCTTTTCCTATTGAGTCCATCTTTGGCCGAGTTGATAAGCGGTTACGCGAGATGGCTGATATTATGCGAGAACATCACCAACCTACAAATTAAAACTCATAGCGCAATTCACTTTTAAGTTCTTAACCCCCATGCCCTTTTAGGGAAAGCCGGATGTCCTCCCGTGGAGACTCTCAATCGGAACAAAAGGCCATTCTGAACCCTCATGCCCAAACCGTAGCAACGCTTGGACACCAACTTGACACTGATCTTGTTCATGGATTGATGAAAGGTCAAGTTGAACAAAGATTGAACCAATATGGGAAGAATCAGCTTCCCCGAATTCGCGGGTCTTTTTGGCAAGTATACCTCGCCCCCATTCTTAATGGGCTGATTCTCATCTATCTTGTTGTTATTGCTTTGTTGGCCACAATTGTAATCTTCTTTCGTACGCCAGGAACCTCAAATGTAATTGTCTGGATAGTCATCATTGCATTCAATGCTATTTTAGCAATCATTCAACAATATAGGGCGCAGAAGAAACTGGAAGCTCTCCAATCACTGACGGCAGATACTTGCATAGTAATTCGAGAGGGCTTACGAAAAGAAATCGCTACTGACGAACTAGTTCCTGGTGATGTTGTTGTACTAGCTCAGGGTGACCGAATCCCTGCGGATGGTCGGCTTTTAGATGCAAATCAATTGGCCACAATTGAAGCCTCATTAACCGGAGAAAGTACGCCAACGATGAAATATGCTACTCGTGCAACATTAACTTCGGATACTCCCTTACACCAGCGTCATAACATGGTGTATAGCGGTACGCATGTTGCAACAGGTTCAGGGCGTTTTCTCGTTACAGGGACTGGTGAAAATACAGAAATTGGTGAGATTAGCCAAGGTTTAGAGACTCTAAATACTGGAGATATTCCACTTCGCCGAAAGGTCAATCGACTCGCAATATTTCTTGGAGGTACCGCAATCTTTCTAGCGGTCCTCGGTTTTGTCTCCTATCTGCTATTTCCTAGACCACTTGATGGAATTATTCTTACTCCCGCCGAGGTGGCTGTCGAGGCAATTGTTAACGCTATGACGGTCATGCCAATCAATATCCCCTTACTGACTACAATTGTGCTCTTAACAGGGGTTTTAGCCATGGCTGGAGTTGGAGTTATTGTCAGTGATCTTTCTGCTGTTGAGAGTCTAGGCCGAGTCAGTGTCATCTGCACAGATAAAACAGGTACATTGACGCGTAGTGAGATGATGGTAGGTCTCATCTGGGATGGAACGCATTTGTTTCAAGTGACAGGTCAGGGATATGAACCTAAAGGCAAAATTCAGATTGCAGGGGGTTCTTCAGATTTAGAAGAGCCTATTGCTGCGCAAAAAGTAACCATTGAAAACCATGATCAACTCGCACTTTTAGTTCGAATTGGGGCCTTGAATAACGATGCACAAATTATCGCTGAAACCAATCCGGAATTAAATGTCACACAGTGGCGAGCTGTTGGAGATCCGACAGAGGCGGCGCTACTGGTGCTTTTTCAAAAAACAGGAATCCCCGAAGAATCACTACGGGCTGCATATGAAATCGTACAAGATTACCCCTTCGATTCGCGGCTGCGTAGAATGACTCGAATTTTTACCCACCCTGAAGGTGGGTATGTTGCTTTTATCAAAGGCGCTACTGATGTCCTATTACCTCTTTGTAAAAACATAGGGAATGATCGGTCTGCAACACGCCTTTCAAGCAAGCAGAGAAAGAATATAGAACAGTATGTGAATGATTTTGCAACAAACGGATATCGGATTCTATCATTTGCAATCCGTCGTTTTAACAAGGTGCCCAAGGGTAAAGGTCAAGCACTTCGAAAGACTATCGAAAAAGACTTGACATTCGTTGGCTTTGTCTGTATTGTCGATCCACCGCGCGAAGGAGTTCGTGAAGCAGTATTGGAAGTTGCGGATGCTGGCATTCGAACCATCATGATTACGGGTGATGCAGCGGCTACTGCAAAAACTATCGGGCGGCAACTTGCCATTGTCAATGATGCAGATTTGGTCATCGAAGGTAAAGATGCTCGAAACATCAGTGATGATGACTTTAATCGCATCAGCGTATTTGCCCGAGTAGATCCTGAGGATAAGCAAGTTATTGTCCAACGCTATAAAAATGCAAAACGTGCTGTAGCTGTTACGGGAGATGGTGTTAATGATGCCCTCGCTTTAAGCATGAGCGATGTCGGTATTGCTATGGGCATCACTGGTACGGATGTTGCGAAAGAAGCTGCAGATATGATTATTGCTGACGATAGTTACAACTCGATTGTCGAAGGTATTCGTCAAGGGCGTGGGCTATTTAGTAAAATCCGTGTAATGATTTTCTTCTATATCTGTATCAATGTCGGTGAATCTATTCTTTTCTTTGGGACCTTTCTCCTAGGAATTCCCTTTCTAACACCCAGCCAACACATTTTCCTTACCATCTCTAGCCATACATGGCCAGGCTTAGCTCTTGTGTTTGATCGGACGGCAAGATATGTGATGGAAGAAAAGCCTCGTGATACCGAAGCTATTCTCACCCGACGGCTAGGACTATACTTGCTCCTAAACGCGTTCCTCATCTTTCTCGGTGCCACAATAGCCTTCTCCCTCACTTCATCTGCTCTCTTACCTGGGAACGAATTTCTTGAACCTTATAGCCCATTAGCTGTTCAAAAAGGACTAGTGATGACTGTAGCGGTACTGCTTTTCTCCGAGTCCTTGATAATCCTTAGCATTCGCCGAATTAATCAATCTATGTTTCGATCCATTCGATATGAGAGCTATTGGCTCATTTATCTACTCATTGCAGTTGTCTTCATCATGTTTGCCGGCTTGATGTATGTTCCTGAAGTCAACCTGATTCTTGCAAGCCTAGGCGTCGATTTTCAATTCATTCCGTTATCAGCTGTGGATTGGTTAATAGCATTCATGCTAGCTTTCCCGGCTGTTTTTGGCATGGAACTTGTAAAGTGGGGCTGTCGAAAAAAGGGGATCTCGTTTTAATTTTGTACTATAACCAAAACTTTTTCATCTCAACCCTGTACAACCACATCACCAATTAGGTGAAAAGACATGGTTGATGAGCGTATCTCACGACTTGCTAAACTTACTGTTGAATATTCACTCAATGTGAAAAAAGGTGATCTAGTAGGTATTGGCGCTCCTGCTTTTGCTGAACCCCTTGTCCTTGAGTTAACCCGAGAAATTATGAAAGCCGGTGGGCATCCTTTTATACGCATCTCTTTCCCACGCGCTCAAGAAATCTTTTATAGATATGCCCAAGAGCACCAACTGGACTATGTCAACCCCCTTTTGCTCGACGTGGTTGATAAAGTCGATGGTTACATCGTCATCTACTCTTCGGATAATCGCAAAGCTATGGCAAATGTTGATCCTGCTAAACAAGCTCGTGCTGCCAAGGCACAAACCGAACTGCAAAAGCGCTTTACAGCTCGGCTCAAACAAGGCTGGTATGCGCTTATACCTTACCCTTCAGCTAGCCTTGCTCAAGAAGGCAATATGGGCACTGAAGAATATGAAGAATTCGTTTATCGGGCTTGTTTGGTCGATAAACCCAACCCTGTTGAACTCTGGAAGAAAATCAGTAAAAAACAAGCCAAAATTACGGCATATCTAAACACAAAAAATCTCATTAGATTTGAAAGCAATGATGTCGACTTCACCGCCAAGATGACTGGACGCAATTGGGTCAACGCTGATGGTCACTTAAATATGCCCGACGGCGAAATCTTTACTTCTCCGATTGAAGACTCGGCCGAAGGAACCATTCGATTCTCTTATCCAGGTATCTTCATGGGCAAGGAAGTCGAAGACATTTCCTTAACCTTTGAGAAAGGGCTAGTAACAAAAGCCACTGCTGAAAAAGGGCAAGAGCTTCTTGATCATATCCTTGATATTGACGAAGGAGCAAGGCGTTTAGGTGAAATCGCTATTGGCACAAATCCTGGGATTACAAAGTTCACGAAACACATCTTATTTGACGAAAAACTTACAGGGACCATCCACTGCGCCCTTGGCACCGGCTTCGAAGAATCAGGTGGTAAAAACGAATCTGCAATTCACTGGGATCTTCTTGCGGACATGTCAAAAGGTGGAAAGATTTTCGCTGATGAGGAACTCTTCTATAAAAATGGGAAGTTCCTTATGAAGGTCATTGAGTCTTGAAACTAGGGCTTGCACAAAAACATCTCCACTTATTCGTGAAGCTAAAAGGTCTGAGCTACTCAAATCAATGGCCATAAGATGCTATCCGGATGGGAACTAAAATCGATTTCAATGGTTTCTATTACTTTATATCGGGTTTCAAAAATAAATACACTGATAACGCAACCTATTTTGTACGGACAGACTCCATTTTGAACATAACTTTACAACCTTTTAATGTAGCATGAACCTGATTTGCTACTTCAATCATATCTTGAATCGACCCATTCTCATCCCATTCAATCACAAAATCATACTCTCCTGCTGTCGGTTGAAAGCCCATTCGCATTAATCGTTCGACAACTTCGCTTGGTGCAGCTCCTTCACTACTAATAAAGAGAGTCAGGTAGCTCTTCATTGCCTTAAAGCCTCCAGAGATAGAAAAAAAGTGTACAAGCTATATATCCCTAATCAATGCGGCATCAAGAATAACTACACCGCTTATGGTAACCAGCAAATTCAAAGCCTATTGGAATTCCTATCATACCATACGCCTCAAGGTCTTCTTACAATGAAATCTAAATCACGCCTTCCTCCTGGTCAACGGTGGATCACTGGATTTCCTGTTCGCACAGTTGAACGGATGCCAGATCCCTTCAATCCAAAGACATGGACTCTCACCATTGATGGTGAAGTCAAAAATCCAGTTATACTGTCTTATGATGAATTTCGTGGACTTCCTATTACTACGCAAACCAGTGACTTCCACTGTGTTGAAGGCTGGTCTGTTCCTGATAACAAGTGGGAGGGTGTCCTATTCAAAGACCTCGCTCAACGAGTTCAGCCTAAACCTACTGCTCACTATGTTCTTTTTCATGCGGAACACGAATACACCTCTGCGATTGCACTTCAAGTGCTCATGGAAGATGATGTTATCCTTGCATGGAATCGTAACAACAGCCCTCTTCGTGTAGAAGACGGCTGGCCCCTCCGGCTTGTCATCCCTCAACTCTATGCATACAAGAGCGTCAAATGGGTCCGTCGCATCACGTTTCTAAAAGACATCAAATTAGGCTACTGGGAGAAGCGTGGTTATCACCAAGATGCTGATCCTTGGAAAAATCAACGCTTTGCGCGACCATAATAGCAAATCAAAAAAAGAAATTAAGGCCCTTGCGGGCCTTAAGGACTGGGACGAAGAGATTGTTAGTCTCTTCATGACCCTTTTGGGTCTGGGAGAGCTCAGCTTTTCTTGTCACATGTAAGTGTATAAGGTTGGGTACTTCCATGATATGTGCTAGAATAATATGTGGCTCTAGGTCTAGGTAATATGGGGGATTTTAAAGGCAAGATGAACAAAATATAATTTTTCGAGCAAAAACTTATGATATTGTTCGTCTGACGAGTCGAGCATCTTACGAAAAAATATTTAGTAAATCAAATGAGTGAAATGGGGTTGTCACATTATTGGTAAAGACCATTCGGAAAATTATGGATCGCTTTTACTGGATAGAAGCTCGGGAAGGAATGCTCCCAGACTGCAACATCTTTCTTGTACATGATGGGAAGCGATTTGTACTTTTTGATGCTGGCATTCAGCACTTTTACAAAGACACCCGTGCTGCAATCATTGATTTAGGATTAAGCATGAGCGACTTGGATCGTCTCATTCTAACTCATACTCACTTGGATCATTCAGGAGCCATTCCTTTGATTCAACAAGATGCAAAAAAAGTTGAAGTATGGGTTTCAAAGGAAGAAGGTGCCTTATTAGAGGCAGGAGACGATACCATAGTGCTTGGGAGTATGTTGGGTGAACGCTTGCCCCCAATACCGGTGGCAAAAAAACTTGAAGAAGGCGATGTAATTACTATTGGTGACTTCAGTTTTGATGTGCTTCACACGCCTGGACATAGCGGAGGGAGTCTTTGTTTTTTTGAATCTCATCATGGCTTGTTAATTTCTGGTGATGTGGTTTTTCGTCATGGCTCCTTTGGGCGGGTGGATTTTCCAACTGGAAATGGATTAATCCTGAAACAATCCATTGCCCGGTTAGCTGAACTACCTGTAGAAATATTACTACCCGGACATATGGGAATTGCATTAAAAGACGGTCAACGCGAAATACAGTTATCGTTACAATTCGCCCGTCAAGTACTGTAAAATTTATTAATCGTTAGCATGAGGCGAGGGCTTTTATTCACGCAATAATGGTAGCTGTGAGGTATGGCACTTGCGATTGGAAAAAATAGGAGTCGTATTGTTGGGTTCCTTGCTGTTTTCACCGCATTAGTAGCAGTACTCGATGCTATCCCAATTATTCCGGGCTTATATAGCGGAATTTGGGACTCATGGATATTTCTTCTCAGCCCAATTATTGGAGTACTCCTTGGTCCGCTCTATGCGATGATTTCTGTCGGGCTAGGAAGTTTTCTTGGGCACTTCATCTATTTCCGAGATCCTTTTGAATTCCTCTTTATGTTTGGCGCTGTATTAGGTTCAGCATGTGCTGCCCTCATCTTTCAACGTCGATGGAAACCAGTCCTCATCATTTACACGGTCCTTTTAGTAGGTTATTTCCTTACCCCAATATCTTGGTTCTTACCCCTGATAGGAATCTGGGATATCCTTTTGGGGTTTGGCTTGCTCATCATGTTTAGTATTTTTACTAACCAAAAACTAAGGTCTCTCAGTCCCTCGCAGGATCAGTGGTTTCGCCTACTTTTTTGTGCCATGATTGGTTTGGAAGCAGATATTCTCCTACGTGTTTTCATTCTTGTTCCCGGACAAACATACTGGCTCTTTTATGGGTGGACATCCGAGGTGTTATGGTGGATTTGGATGACTGCAGGCTTCATAACTCCAACAAAGGTTGCACTAGCCACCCTATTCACCGTTACAATTGGATTCAGTCTGCTCAAACTCCTACCTCGTGCCGGGGTACCACTTCTCGATGAATCTTTGAAAAGGGATTAATACTCATCCTGAACCCAGAAGGTTTTTACGTCTCAATTCCTAGCCAAAAGGCAATTTTAAATTCATTGATATCGAGGTAGATGGATTTGGTAAATCCGATTAAGTTAGATACGAAAATTAAAGCCGTTACTATTTATCGAAATGGTGCCAAAATCGAACGGACTGGTACCATCGAACTCAAACCAGGCACTCATAAAATTGAGATAGCTAATTTAACCCGTTTTTTGGACAAGGAAAGCGTTCGAGTTTCAGGAAAAGGCCACGCAACCATTGTCAGCTTTGATACAATTGATACTACAGTTGAAGTAAGTGGTTATTCAAAGCTTGATACACTTGTCAAAAAGCGTGAAGATTTGCAGAAACAACAGCTCAGGCTCCAAAGTGAGCATGAACGAATTTCACAACGAATGAACTTTTACTCTCAGGTTTTAGAAAAATCAGCTGGAGAATTTTCAAAGTGGATTCCTGCCGGGGAAAGCAATGTAGATCAGTTAAGTTCCCTTGAAACCCTTGTTACAACGCAACTCAACGAACTTCATAAACAACAAATTAGCTTGAGTGAGGAGCTTGAAAAAGTACAAAAAGAAATTACCATTGTCACTCGAGAGATAGACAAGTTCCGTAGCGAGGTCAGCCAATACGAGATTTCCCACAGCATTTTTGTAAATATTGATGTTTACAAACTCGGGAATTGTGCATTCAATATCTCATATTTTGTTAATAATGCATATTGGACACCAACCTATGATTTTGTGCTTTCTGAAGAAACAACGGAAGTAACCATGTACACGGTTGTCCAAAATAGTACCCAAGAAGATTGGGAAAAGGTCAATCTCACTGTATCAACCGCTTCACGTCGCACAGCAACAATTACCGAACCCTCACCCTATTTCATTCAAATTTATTCTCCACCACCTCGACGAGCTATGCGAATGGCAAAGAAAGAGAAACTGATGGCTCCTGCTGCTTCAGGGGCTGCTGTTGATGAAGCCTTTGAAGCTGAAGAACTCGCCGCGATGCCCGAAGAACCCATTCCGGATATGGCACCCCCTCCAGTTACTGCAACAGCAATGGAAGTAGGGGGCGTCTATGTATTTGTATTACCAAATCCAGTCAAAGTTGTTGCTGATGGTGAACCTCATGCATTCCTAACAAGCCAGCTCAAATTGGAGGCTGATCGAGAGTTCTTCTGGAATGCGGTAGATTTTGCTGAAGCCATCGAAGTAACAAAGGTCAAGAATGGCGCTAGTGTCCTACTTCCTGGAAAAGCGCGAATCTACTATCAGGACGAATATCTGGGAGAAACGGATCTCGATCTTATAGCTCCAAATGAAGTGGTTGACGTTGGAATGCGCTTTTCCTATGACTTGAAAGTCGAAAAGAAACTTGTTGAAAAAAGCACCGAAAAGAAGGGATTGTTGAAAGGAAACGTAGCTAGGGATTACGCTTATGAATTGACTGTCAAGAATTATCGAAAGAAAGTGAGTACCATTAAGATAATGGACCGGGTACCACACAGTGATTCTGAAATAATTAAGGTTGATAACCGTAAGTTCACCCCTGCTCCAACCAAAGACGAACTCGGCATACTAACTTGGGAACTTGAAGTGCCTCCTGAGGGAGAAACGAAAATCACCTACTCCTTCCAAATTGAATATCCTCGGGGTGAAACTATCACACCCCCATTACCCTAATTTCAAATTTACAGGCGAATCCATGGAGTTAATTCAATATGTCCTCATCTGGGGCAGGTCCAAAGAAACCCCAATCTCCATTTGTCTCCTCTCGGACTAGACGATATGTGTTACGTCCACGGCGTCATCCCAACGGCTGGAAATTGGAGATAACCGATGCTACTGATCAGAGCCTGCTTGAGATAACATCGCGCTCAACTTCTCCGATTCGTTACCACATTGAATCAACCAACTCAACTGATTCAGAACTACTTGTCATCAAACCAGCAAACATTGGAGATGTCATTCGTTACTCGCTCATGAAAGCAGATTATGAGCAACTTTCATTGAACTTTACAATTTCTTCTCCAAGAGTATCACTTCGTAATCACAATCGAAATATCATTGCGCATTTCACTCCTCTTACTCCATACATCATACTCTTACGAACGACTACATCACTAGTAGCCCGCCTTCGTATCAAACAAAGCCCAAACCTTCTTGGTTTCGTTTTCCAGTGTGAAACCACTCCAGAAACCAAATGGCTTCATGGAGTTATGCTGTTTTCAATCGCGTATATTGTGGCTTGGACTTCCAACACGCATCTACGCTCTAAGGATTTTGAAGGAGAAAAAGTCGCAGAGAATGCAGCAAGTCCCTAAGCTTTTAGAGTTAAGAGCACACAAAATGCCTTTATCAATCGGTGTTCCTAGGATTGGATGTAGGTACTTCTATGGAAATTCAAGTATTAGGGAGTTCTTCATTTATTCCCACAATTAAAGGAAGCTGGTCAAGTTTCTATATCAATCTTGGAAATGGTGATCGAATTCTAATTGATGCAGGAACTCGACGCCTTCTTGGCTTTCGCAAAGATGCCCTAGAAGTTAGTCATATCTTTATTACCCATCGACATCCTGATCATATCCTGTTCCTAGGCGCTTTACTCCGTCGAATGAAACGAAACAATCGAAAGAACCCACTTACCATTTTCTGTCCAATAAATGCTCTATATCGCATCCAGGGGTTCATTCGCTTCTACAATCCTCGTGGTGTTCCTGATTTTGTTGATTTTGAAACTTTTACACCGGGAGACCCTGAATATCTGATCACTTTGTCAAAATCAAAAACTGAAATGTGGGCTGGGGCGGCTTGCCATACAACCATGGCGGCTGGATATGGAATATTACAGGGTAACAAGAAAATTGTCGTCGTTCCGGATACCAAGCCAAAGTGCTCAACACTTTTAGCATTAGCCAAAGGAGCCAGAGCGCTCTTTCACGATTGTACATTTCCAACCCGCGTTCACACCACTGCTGTATCAAAAGGGCATTCTAGTCCTGAAGGCGCTGGCTTTGACGCACAAAAAGCTGAAGTTAAAACACTCATTCTTGTACATACGAGTCGAATCCGCGCCCTTGATGAACAAACCTTGATTGAAGGTGCCGCGCAATATTTTAATGGAGAAATTCTTGTAGCTAGTGATAATTCCACATTCAAGTTTTAAGGACGGAAATCAAAATACTCTTTTAATGCGTTCTTCGCGACATCAAAACGAAATTCCATTGGTTGCTTGTTTAGGTGAAGTGCTGATTGACTTCATTGCTGAACATTCAGGGCCTCTCAATTCCATTTCTTCATTCCGAAAATTACCAGGTGGAGCACCAGCTAACGTCGCAGTTGGCATCGCTCGGTTAGGTATAGCTTGCGGGTTTATTGGTAAAATCAGCTCAGATGCTTTTGGAGCTTTTCTTTTTAAAACTCTTGAACAAAATGGTGTCTGGATTGATGGAATCATTCGTACAACTGAAGCACCTACTGCGCTTGCTTTTGTTAATCGAACCGATACCGGTGACCGGGAGTTTCTCTTTTATCGAGACACTTGTGCTGATATCCTGCTTACTGAAGACGACCTTCCTATTGAGTGGCTACAAAATATCAAGTTCTTACATGTAGGGGGAGTAAGCTTAACACGGAACCCAAGTCGTAGAGCCACCATAAAAGCCGCTGCACTTGCATCACAACATGGGGCGACAGTAACCTTTGACCCTAATATCCGCCTTGATCTTTGGAACAATGACATTGAAGAATGCCGACTAGTCCTAAATCAAGTGTTAACTAACACAGATATCTTCCTCCCCTCGCAAGAAGAGCTTCTCCTTCTAACTGGAAAAGAGAACCTCGAAGAGGCCGTAGAGGATGTTCATCGTATTGGACCAAGAATTATATGCGTTAAACAAGGTGCAAAGGGCAGTTTTATTTCATCTCAACAAAGTTTGTCGAAGTACCACCAGTTCAACCAAGCTGCATTTAATGTCGATGTCGTGGACACGACTGGGGCGGGTGATGGATTTGATGCCGGGCTGATTGTAGGTCTGGTTACGGGTTTATCTTTATCAGAAGCCGTCTTGAATGCAACCGCAGTTGCTTCACTAGTAATATCAAAACTGGGTGCTATGACGGCGTTACCCTCTAAAAAGGAACTTGATCTATTTCACCAGAAATTCACGAATTAAGAGATACAATAGCGGTAGACTGGATGATGCCCCGCGGTCTCGGATTCACGTATAATCCGGATGACATCACCCGGTCGAGCACCAATTGCCTTTGCCGCAGGATCGCCAGCTTTAATTTTTGGTAGGTTTTCTCGAGTAACACCATATTGCTTTTCAACTTCTTCAATTTCCTCTTCGGTAAGAATGTCATGTTCAGGCACGAGATCATGCATGAACAGGTCAATAGAAAGGAACCGGTGATGAAGAAGTTCCACATCCATCTGTGCCGCTTCACGCCGTGCAGCATAAGTATAGCGTTCCCCACCAATGAGGATGGCATGGCTAAATTCGCCGCTATCTCTTTCCTTCACGGTATTTCGAAGAATTTCCACACCTACAGTTGGTGTGTCTAAAATAATACGGATAAACAGAGTCCTTTTTAATTTTTTTTCCGTTGCTTTTGCATGGATATCAATAATCCCTTCTTTCTCTCCTTCAACCCGCTTTGTAATCTCGAATCCCCGGCGTTCAATAAGCCGTTTTAGAAAACCAAATTGTTTGTCTGTTAACACGAATCTCACCATTCTGTTGGAAAGAACGATTATCGTTATCCGCACTCGCGGCGCGACAGTGCTAAATTTTGCTTATAAACGTTTGTATCCTTTTGCTTGCTGGAATTATTTTGGAGGTTTGAGAAGGGCTTTCCGGATGCCTTTGGGATCAATTATCGTGTTAATTATCTCTTGTTCTTCCGATGTTGGAAGGGTCCAAGTTGGAATTTCTTTAGAAATTGTGAACTGAAACCCTGTTCTTTCTTTGATGGTATCAATATGGATTTCTGGGAAAATTGATTTGAGCTGAATTCTCTTCGTATCTCGATCAAATTGAAATACGCACAAATCAGTTACCATAACATCTGGTCCTCCATTCCTTGTCCCTTCCGCACTTGGAATCCATCCTGGGCTAGTAATGAATGGCACTTTCTCAACAAGACACTTCCGACTATGATTTGGTCGCCATGCGATGGTTCGGCGAAAACTTCGAATCATGATAGGGCCGCCAGCCCCGCCCGGTAATCGTACTCTTGGCTTGCCATAATTCTCTCCAATTATGCTCATATTGAGGTTGCCAAATTGATCAATCTGAACACCACCAAGAAAAGCGACATCCATTCGCCCTTTATTTGCTAAATCAAATATTTCTGGAAAGGAAATTGCATTTTCACAATTATCAAAAAGATGGGGATCTCCGGTTGAATAGGGTAGTTTATCCGGGGTTGGATTAACGGAACCTAAAATTGTGAAATACAATAATCTAGGTGCATGTGTAGCTTTTGCTAGAAGAATCGCCATCATTTGAACTGGGCTCGCCACACCGGTAAACACCCTGTCACCATCATGTAATTGGTGAGCAAGTGTTGTGAGAACCAACTCATCATAACAGTACTCTTGGCTTTTAGGTATCAATTGGCTCCGTCTCCCTCGTGAGATTTCCTTATCCATTTCGGAGGATATCCTGCCTTTTGTAGGAAATCTCTGTGTGCTTCATTGGCGACAATGTAATCCTTAACGTATTCATCGAATCCCTGTTGTGTCTGTGCCGCTAACTGGTATACATTAATATGGTTTGCGTCAACCTCATAGCAGCCATTTAATGCGCTTGGTGCTGCGCCAAATGGAACGTGTGCAATAGCATCAACTAAGAAATGCGGAATTGTAATGGATTTTGGCGCGATTGTGCCCGCCTGAACAATTTCTTCAACAGTTACGATGACATGTTGGCAAGCTTGTGCCGTGGTCAGGGTAAAATTCGTCCAAGGCTCATTTAAAAATACATTTCCTTTCTCGTCGGCCGAATGGGCATGGAGAAGAAGAACATTTGGGCGTAACGCAGGGACAATGATGACGGTATCTTTAGGATTATATGGAGACTTCATCACCTGATAGTCAGGCCGAACAGAAAGTAAATCGGAGCCACGAAAATCAGGCAATGGAATGAATGGGATGCCATACGCTCCCGCACGCAAACCCATACAGATGGCATATCCCATGCTCTCTTTGATACGAATCGTTCCTCCTTCAGCTGCTGCGCGAAATCTTCGCATTGTGGCAAATCCCTCTTTTGTCATGAATCCTAGGAAATAGAACTCAACTTCTTCAACACATCCAGCTCCTATGAGCTGATCAACAGCTAGACCATTTGGTGCACTCACTACCTTCAATTTGCGACGGTTTGCTCGGATGATTTCATGTATTGCTGCCATGGGTAAACGGTTAGCAAGCACGCCTTCTAGATATAGGTGGCAGCCATTTGGAATGAAATCCTGAATCATCTGTTTCAAAGATACGAGTTTATTTGGTTGCGACACTTTCTACACACGTCCAACGCAATCTCCTTGTTAACTCTAAAAAGACCTACGCGTAAAACTATTTGGAACTCTCGCTTGGTGAATATATTCCCATCCAGCCCTTTCGAAGTACCCAAATTAATGGAATAATAATGCTTGGAAGTAGAAAGATTAGTTGAATCTGCCAGGTATATACTGGAATCATTCCTGGTAGATAAAAGAATGGAACTGTAGATAACACATTATACATTCCAAGAATATTGGCTATCAATGAGGGTACAGCAACAGTAACTGTAACTGCGGTTAATAATACAATTACACGGTTCAAACGGTTTGCAAGTAGAATTGAGTGTAACGAGACAAGGTCTGTAAGACTCCTTGCGTTTATTTCCAGCATCTGTTGTTGTTGTTCAAGCTCTGCCAATGATGTCCCTGAGAGCGTCCTTAGTTCCTCTGTAAGCTGCAGATGTCGAGGAACATGCTGCAACATCAGATCAACAATATGTCTTTGAATTATTAAATGCTGATAAAGCTCATTCTGACGGTGTCGAATCCGTTGAATTTCAGTAAGAAGAGCATTGAGACTATAGCTAGCATACTCTTCTTCTAGATCTATCGTAGCCTTTGCAATCGTATCGATAGCATTCACATTACGTTCAATAATTTCTTGGATGAACCGAACGCAAATAGTGGAAGGTGAAGCTGCCTGATTGAGTACCATGAGATTACGAATTGATTCTTCAATTTCTTCTAAAGCATCATCAGGAATGTTATTGCCCATTGTCAGAATGATTTTTTCGCCAACTAAAATTAGAGCAGGTTCTATATGGAGAACTGGTTTGACTGCAAGTGTAGGGACGTGAAATGCTGAAAAGTCATAGAATCGATGATACCGACCCTTACTTGATTGCTGAAAAACTCGTTCTAAGCTTTTTGGATCGACTGACAAAAATAACCCAAGCGAATCATACACATCTAAAGTGGGATTTACACAAATAATCCAAATGAGATCTGCTTGTCGCCATATTTTTTGATAATCTTCCAATTTTGCCAGTTTACGGAATTCACCACTTTGCACATAATAGACCTCTATCATAATCCTTGCAGACCTCGCAATTCAACCTGAATGGATTGATTACTGATATAATTACCCTTTTCAAAAGGAAACTAGTAGAAATAAAATACTATTTTCGTCGCGAAACTTTGACCTTCTCATCTTTTAATTCCAGTAATCCGGCCCGTACCAATTCTTGCACCCGGCGTTGAGCCTCGAAGACCCCAACACCAAGAACCTTACTAAGCTCTTCAAGGGTACGCTGTCCGGTTTCACGCACAAGAAGGTATATACGATATTTCGAATCCTTTTCGAGTGCTCTTTTCAGCTGATCCATTTCAACTTCCAAATCGGTTAACCGTCGACGCAATACAGTGGTATCCTGAACGGCTTCTCGTTGAACAATACCAACGGTTCTAAGATGGTCAGCTTCCTCTTGGGCATCTTCAGCCATATCCTTTTTCACAAGAATATCTTTTTGAAGCGCAATTAGTTCTTCATCGCGTTTCTTCACAACTCCCCGAAGTTTTCCAATTTGCTCTGCCAAAGCCTCCAATTGAGACATCAGTTGGTCTTCTCGATCTTTTGCAGTTGTCTTGTGTTGTTCCAAATTCTGTTCAAGTTTCGAGATTTGCTTTTCCGATTCCAAAAGCTGACTCTTATTCTTTTTCAGCTGTTTTGTTAACTCTTTTTTATTTTCTGTGAGAATCTTGACTTCTTCTTCCAATTGGGCAGTTTGCTCTGCTAGAGTGGTTTTCTTTTTGTTTGCTTCTTCAAGCTGTTCATTCAGTATTGCTACGTGTTGTGTCAATTCTTTAATTTGCGATTTGAGGGTTTCAACTCTCGTTGATAGATTGCTGTTCTCTTGTCTGGCCTGTTTTATCTCTGTTGTAAGATTCTCAACTTCTGCTTGTAACAATGCTACCTCGTTTTCTTCTGTGGCACCGACAAGAAGTTCTTGTGGCTCCTCTACCTGAACTTCTTTAGTTTCTTGCATTGATTCTCCGGAATGTTCAACGGCTGTTGAATCTCCTAATGGCTCTTCCACTAGTTCCTCCATTCTTGGTGCTTGTGAAATTTTATTATCGTCGGTTGGCTTTCGGTATCGCCATTTTTTTTCTGGGTCTTGTGAAATATCCTCAGGCAGCTCGGGTGGCATAGAGAATTCCCCTTTTGAACGCTAGACTATCCATTTGTGGGCACAAAAAACTTTGTGGCAATATGATAAACAGCAAGAAATATCGCGTATCGCAAAATAGTCAGGCCTTACTCTCTCTGGATTCAGAAATCAAAGCAATATTCGATTCCTTGAAACTTCTCAGCTAACGAATGTACTTGCGCTTTTATTCGTGCTACGGGTTCTTTCTCAAGCAATCGCTGAGCGATGAGTTCCGCGATTTGTTTCATTTCGTTTTGTTTCATACCACGCCTAGTAATTTCCTGAGAGCCCAAACGCACCCCGGCATCCGCAATAATGTCAGCTTCTTCTAGCTGAGCACACATTTGTTGTCCACGCCTTTCATTTTTAGTGTCAATTATCACTTGATGTGATTCTGTAAATCCCCAACTCTGCCCAATTAATTCCACATTCTTTTGGTGGAGTGCTTGTGCAAGCTGTTTTGCATTATCTACAACTTGTTTCGCATATGCTTTACTAAACATTAACATTTCTGCTAGGGCAAAGGCCAGTGCGGCAACACGGTGGTGGTGATAGTTATCGACTAGTACTGGATTAGGGCGCATTGTAATGTCAATTTGTTCGGCTAACGTCACGTCTTCCTTTACTAACACTATACCACCTTGGGGTCCGAAGAATGTTTTATGCGTACTTCCTAGCAGGATATCGGCTCCTTCTTGAAATGGGTCCTGAAATTGTCCTCCTGCAATAAGTCCCAACACGTGTGATCCATCATAGGCTAGTACTGAATCAACGTCTCGAACAACTTTTACAAGCGCTTTCACCGGATGTGCTTTTGGAATAAGACTTGCCCCTAAAATTACCAGACGTGGACGAATTTGTTCTATCAACGCGGCTGCGCCGGGAACATCCATTGAATATTTGTCCTCTTTATACGGGAAATAGTGCACGTCAAGAGGGAATCGGGCCTGGAGATTCAGTGGATAACCTCCATTTTCAAAATGAGAAATCACAATTGAATCATTTGGTTTGCATAATCCCATAATTACCGCCATTAGAGAGAGGTGCCCAGATAATGGGCGGACATTGGCGTATTCTGCACGATAGAGTTTCTTTGCTGCCTGAACTGCTAACGCTTCGACTTGAACCGTATATTTCTGTCCTCCATACCAAGGTTCATCCCATGCATATCGGTGTCCAAAATCAGATCCGAGTATTGCACGAACATGCGGGCTTGACAGGTTCTCAGACGGTATTAAATTCAGGCAACGCTTTCGCCATGCCTCATGATCTTTGGTAGTGGCTAAAATTTTCTGTGCGATTTCTGCACACATTAAAATCCACCTTTTTATTCTATAATGGGACTCTTACAACTTCTTCCATTAGAATGTATGCTGTTGAAGAAGGTTTTTCTACTCTAAGTTATGATGGCTCCCTCTCGTGATACGGATAAGGCGATTTGTATGAGTAATGAACAACCACCCGCAGATGATAATCTTGACCAGCAGCGGGTTCGTGTTGCCTCTCTTTGGTCATCCTGGCAAATTGGGGCAAACCTTGTTTGGGCTTATACAGGCGCCCTTGCTGTGGATCTTGGTGCAACAGGACTCCAGCAGAGTATGGTCACGGGTGTTCAAACACTTGGAAATTCATCAATGCAATGGGCGTGGGGAAGTCTTTCAGATCGCTTTGGTCGACGCCCATTTCTCTTTCTTGGATTATTAGCCGTGGGCATCACTGCCGCTCTTATTCCTCTTGCACAAACGGCTTGGCAGCTAATTCTATTGCTACTTGTACCTACTATTGTTGGCAGCGCGGCAATACCTGCATGGAATGGGCTGTTAGGTGATATCACAACAATGAAAGGGCGAGGACGATTTGTCGGACTTATTACCGCTATTGGCACAATATCCTCTGCCATTACTCTCATAGTAATCGGATATTTTGCTACATCAATCGGTTTGGTGGGACTCGCGGAGTATCAAGTACCCATGTATACAGCAGCAATTATCCTTGGGCTTGCAGTAATTTGTGTTCTCGTCCTAAGTGAAACAGTTCATCCATCAAAACGCCGTGTATTTCAAATCCAGGAATCTATCAAGAAAACTCCTCGGTTTGTGCATTTTCTAATAGTGAATACTCTCTTTTTTGCTGCGATGGGCGCAGCGTGGCCTCTCTTTCCAATTATTACACGGGGAATACTCAATATTGATTTATTCTTCATTGGAATTTTCACTGCTATCTTTAGTCTAAGTTCAGGGATTGCCCAGATTATTGGAGGTACTCTTACTGATCGGTTTGGTCGAAAACCCGTCCTATTTATTAGTCGCTCGCTCATCTTCATTGCTCCTTTATCACATACCTTAGGGGCTATCACAGGTAACTTCTGGTTCCTTGCACCTAGTAATATCGCGGGTGGATTTCTGACTGGACTCTTTATTATAAGTAGTACTGCTTGGTTATTGGACTCTTCTCCAAATCAACTTCGTGGAACCATAGTTGCACTATTCAATTTCTGCACTGGGGTAAGTAGTTTCGTGGCTGCCATGATTTCTGGTTTGGTGTTAGATATCCTTGTGCTGACCATTCCTTATACTACCGCTGTAATTATGATGATGGTGGTAATCATTATTTTTCGCATTACAACTTCGATGGGCTATCTTACAGTGAATGAAACCTTAAAGACTAGTCCTGCCCCAACAGTTCCACGTGCACCTGAACCCGTACGCGCTCCTTAGATTTATCTAGAAAGATGAAGTGCATTCACAAGCTGGGTATAAAATTCCGCTGTTTGAGGAATAGAATCTAGCAATACAAATTCATTTGACCCGTGGACACCAAAACCTAAGGGGCCAAAATCAATTGCTTCAACGTGACGATCTAGAAAATGGCGGGTGTCGCTGGCTCCACCCAATTCAATGGGTTGGGACTTTAAGCTTAAATCTATGGCAATTTTTTTTGCGATTTTAACAATCTTTGAATCAGCGGGAGTATTCATGAACCCTTTACCCACTCGAACAGTCAACTGGAAGGGAATTTTATTTAGTTTCTCCACTAATACTGCCTTAAGCGCCTCCTCAATAGGTTTTGATTCCGTAGCCATTGCCCGACCATCGAAGTATACTTCCCATTTTTTATCGTGCTCATAAAGAAGGTTTGGGCAAAGAGTGATCCCGTAATCACTTCCGTAGGTAGGAAACTGCACGCGCGAAAGAGGAAGAAGTGTTCGCAACAGTGCACTGAGATTCTTGTCACACAAATATGCAACATCTGCTTCTGGATCAGAAGGATTTACTCCTTCTGTTTCGAACCAATTAGGCACAACATTACTCTTAACAAAGCTTCCTTGAACACGCTTTATCATGATATCCGGATGTTGTAAAAGGTAACCAGAAGCTGCTAATAGTGCGTGTCGATCAATACCTGGCAGAAAGTAAGCCGAATGGCGTGTTTGTCTTTGGACATATTCGGTCGTAAACCGCTGGGTTTCGAGAGTTCCAGTTACCCGTGCTTTTTGTTTAGGAACACTGATTGTAATGCCAATGGTGTTTCGGCGTCGGGTGACGATACGCATTCCCACACCATCTGCAGTAACTAAATAATCGGGAAACAAGTCTTGTTTTTCCAACGTATTACGAATAAGGGTTGCCCCATTCGCTCCACCAATTTCTTCATCCCCTGTCATCGCAAATACAACTGTTCCTGGCAGTTCTTGATCGGCTATCGCTTCTGCAGTCATTAAAAGCGCTGCGACATTTCCTTTATCATCAGCAGCTCCTCGTCCATAACCTCTATTTCCTTCAATAGTTAATTCAAATGGATCACTCTTCCAACCAGGACCAATCGGAACTACATCAAAATGTGCCATTAATAGACTCACTGGGTGACCAGAGCCAAAAGTTGCTAACACAGAGAAGAATCCCTGTTGTTCCAAAATTTGTGCTTCTCCGCCAACTTTCGATAATTCGGATAGTAGAAAGTCAGGGCATTTACGAGATGGTTGAATACCCTCCACCGGGTTATTCACAGTTGAAAACGAAACAAGCCTTCGAAGTAGGTTGATGTGATTCAACATTAAGGGCTCCTCATTTTATTGAAGGGGAAGTAATAACTTTGCATCCTGTCTGCGTGACAAAGACCGTATGCTCCGCCTGAGCAATCACGCTTCTATCGCGTAAACCAAGTACAGGATAGTTGTGTATACATCCTTCTTTCTGAAGCTGTTCCAGTGTTGTGGGAATTTGTTCTGGTTCAATCAATTCGGTCAACCATCGTGAAGTGAAGGGGAGTTGTGCGAATTTTACCTTCATCTGACTAAATAGCGCTCGAAGGTTACCTGTACTAGGATTTCTAGATCTCGAAAATCCAAAGATGTGTCCTTGACTCAAATTGTCAACATAAGGCTGTTTACTGAAAGTAGCAAAAGGTTCTATTGCGATTACCATACCTGCCTTTAAGCGCGGAGAGCTAATCCTTTCACCTGCACGAGCGACGGAAGGCAACGAAATCCCTGCATGAAGATTAAAAATTTCAATACTATGCCCAGTTAGATTTTCGATCGGACGCGTGTGCGATTTACGCATTGCATCAGCGATCGCTTTTGAGACAGTCCAAATTCGAATACCTGCTCTGATTGCATGAATTGCGGCTTTCAAACCTGCTTCTGCTCCATCTACAAGTTGCTTATGGGTTGCATCATCACCAATAATTACCGTCCTGGCATTATCTGCTATGTAGCCATTGACATGGACGCCCAAATCAATTTTCACAAGAGCCATATCGGGTATGGTTGAAGTGTCATCCAGATGTGGCGTGTAGTGGGCAGCATGGTGGTTAATGGATATGTTAATTGGAAATGCTGGCTGCCCACCTAACTCTCTAATTCGTGCTTCTCCTGATTCAACGATGGTCAAAAGGGATTCTCCCGGTTTAACCTTGGCACAAGTGAATGTGAGGGCTTCTGCAGCGATTTTACCTGCTTGAAGCAGTTGATCTAGGTGTTGGTTAGTTAATCCCTTTTGTTCCATTTTAGGCGCCTAAATGAGTTAATCTATTTTGTGTTAGTTAATTAAAGAAATTGTGGGGCTTTGGCTTTAATTTAGCTATTGTTCCTAGTTTCTGCCTGGCTCAAAAGAGTTAAGAATGAACTTTCCAATCTGTTAAGAATGGGCGTAAGCCACTTACCCTGGGGGCTATAAAAGTGACAGGAACAATAACAGAACTACGAAAGTACTATTCCTCGCTCAAAGATATAAGCTCCAAATGTCGAACCATAATGGGTGTACTTCCATCTGAGGTAGAAACTGCTGTTGAAGACGTTGGGCGCGAACTCGTGAATCTAGAAGGCTTTGATAGGGATGCAAAAACAAGTTGGTCTCTAAGTCCAAAAAAACGAAGATTGCTGAAACAAATTGATAAAGGGCTTCCCAATGTTGAAAATGACCTTTCTCGCGCTCTAAGACTTCATGTTGAGCTCTTAAAAAGATACATGACTGAGCTTGAAGAGCTTAAAGCTACTATTATGACGTTTGATTTGAAATTAGGTCGCGACCTTAATAAACTCACCTTCCCTTCGACCCAAGGGGGATTTACGGTTGTTCTACCTGTACTATCACGTTTTGTTTCTAATCTTGAAGGTATATCCAAACAACTACGTGATGCGTTATTGAAACAAGCCAACGATATGCTTGAGCAAAATCGGGCGCTCATCAAAACTTATGATCGTTTTGTAGGAATCGACACAAGTGATGTTTCCATTAGTGCTGAGCGAGAATCTGTTGATTTTACTAATATTTCCGATTTATTTGAGATTCGAAAAACACTTCGTAGTGAACACGAATATCTAACTAGCCGACGCGGAGAAGTTGTAGATACCCTTCGAGCCAAGCTCCAAGCTAGTATTGAAACCTCTATATCCCTTTTAGGAACAGCTCGTGGCTTAGAACTGAATGTGCCCATGGCAATTTCCACGTCATTAGAAGCAATTAAGAAACAATTAGATGGCGAATCCAATCTGACTACTCTTTTGGGGTTAGTACAACAATATGATGGACAAGTGTTGAAAGCCTCAAGCGAAGTTCGGAGTCAGATTCTAGAGTTTGAACACGAGCTCAATCGAATATTGGCCAGTGCAAATATTTCGAATGAAGCCAGTTTTTTACCTCCTACTCCATCTGAAATTCCTAAAGATGCTGACCTTGCCGCGTTAATTGCCCGCTATGAGCGGATACAAGCATATAAGACAAATGTGGAAACAGCGATACGTAGCGAAACTATGCGGGTCTTGGATGACCTAACACGGGCAGTGAAACGGAAGGTTTTGCCTAATAATGATGAACTTGAAAAATTTGTGAAAAATGCTTCTAAGAAGGTAAAAAAGGGAGACATCAAAGATCTTGTAAAAAGTTATTCTGAGGTTGCCGCTTGTATAATTGATGAGCATGGAAAATTACTTGCAGAAATCCGAACACAGGAAGCCTTACTTACAAGAATATCCGAAACTGCAAGTACAATATTGGATAAAACAACTATGGGCGCAGCACCTGCACCAGTTCGAAGTACGGATATTACGTTTCCGGAATTAGTTGAGGCTTATGCCCGCCTTAAGAAACATGCCGAAAATCGGATTGATCTCTTCCGTAAAGCATGGGAACGTGAATTAAACGCCTTATTGGCGGAGATTCAAGTCATTAAACCTACTTACCGTGAATCCTTCAAAACGATGGAAGAGTTTCTTGAAAGTGCTATTGCTCAAATTCGGTCGAGTGTCAGCTTTGAAGAAATTGAAGAAGTGGCTCGAGAAGCTCAGGGTGATGCATTGTATAAAGCTCAAGATGCTATTGAAAATCTCAAATATCGTCTTGATCTAAAGCTGCGTCTAGCTGTATCCAAACTTCTTGGTATGAATCTCACTATTCCTTCTGAAGTTCAATCCGCAATTCAAGAATTGACAACTATTGTTCCTGCAAGCGAAACCTATGAAGAAGCCATTCGAAAAGCCCATCATATTGTGGAGCTCTTCGAAAAACGGATTGTGGGGTACTTTAATCAAGCCCTCAATGAGCAGATTAAAGCCTATTCTGAGCTAACAAGTATTTCAACAACACTAGGGATAAAAACTGAGAGTTATGTCAAACAATGTGTGAAACTTCAAGACAAATTACCAGCAAACATCGAGGAACTTCCTGACCGCTTTGATGAACTTCGAGAGCTCCTTACAGAACCTAAGTTGCTCAAAGATATACGGTCGAAAGCTAACGAAGTCTGGCGTAATCTTAACTCAGTTACAGACCTTCTTGAGCGACATGGTCAAGCAGAAATTGTTGCGAAATTGAAAGAACTTCTCGCTCGAGTTCCCGATGCCCTTGAAGCCGAACAGGTCACAACAGTCCTTGAAATTTGCATGGCTCTGGTTGAGGCTCAAAAGAGTGTACTGGACATTCTTCGAAATATGGAGCAAAAAACGGCTTCAGCTTTTGAACAATTACTTGAAAACACCACTGAATATTATTCAACCATTAAACGGGTTTATGCGTCACATCCTTTGGATTTCAGCAAAATCATATTTCCCCTTGATACCCTCCAAAACTTACGCGAAAAATTGGAAACAGTCTCTTCATTACCCGAGGCCATTGATATCTTTACTACAATTCGTGATTTGGAGCAGCAGTGGTTAGAGAAAATTAAACAACTTGATGATTGGCATAAGGCGCTTCGTGTCTTTCTTGCCGACTACAATCCTATGGCACCTAAGGCTGAACGGAACCGTCAACTCAATGAGATTGAAAAACGGATTCATGAAACATACACAAGTGAGGATACAGCAAATTACCTCACTTGGGCCGCCCGAGAACTCGCTGCGGCAATGACTGAACAAAAAACAAAAACCAAGAAGAAATAGGGTGAATGCTGATGGAAACAACAGATGATGGACCACGTGTAGCAGAGGTCTTCGCGATAGGCATTGGTGAATGTGGTAGCAATCTTGTCGGTGCTTATCTCAAACAGGCTCGTGAGAGAATGCTCCCCCCTCGAATTCGTGGTTATCTTTGCATGAATACTGATCGATCCGATATTCTGAAACTTCGCCAGAAATACGGAGTTCCAAAAGAAAATACACTTCTCTATGGGGCGTCCGATATCGGTTGTGGAGGGAACTTTACAGATGGTTACAATTATGTTCACGATTTCAAGGAAGTTATTACCGGTCAGCTGACACAACTTGGCTTTGAAGGCGTTTCAGGATTTGTTATTTTCACCTCTTCAGGTGGAGGTACAGGATGTGGAGGTGCTCCAGCTCTAATTGAGATACTTAAAGAGCGGTTTCAAGAAGAAGAAGGGCGTAGAATCTTTGTCTATGTGTTCACTGTGCTTCCCTTCAAGGATCAAACATCTGAAGCCCTCAATACTATGTGGTCGCTATCCAAACTCCTCCGTGGTCAATTAGAAGATCGAGGAGCCGACCTTGTCTGTTTACTTAGTAATCGTGCAATGCTTCGTCGAATTTTAGCTTGGCGTGAAGGAGAAGTTGCTGATTTTTTGCAACGCCAATTACAGATTGATGTAGCGAAAATAACAGATGTAGAAGGATTGGTGCCATCTACAGTTGATGGTGCAGATGATGTATCAAAAGCTCAGGAATCTGCGTTCGTGGAGCTTGTCAATCCACTAGCCCTCCGGTTTGTCGAACACATGCTAAGCCCAGGTGTTTTTGAGCCTGGAAAGGAGGTTTTTCCAACTACGGACATTGCAGATTATGCACGAAAACTTGATCCAATTGTTGTGCCTTGCTTATACACAGATGTTAGCCTTATCCCCTCTGCAGGAAATATTCCAACACAACTGAAAACCATGGTGAAATACGCTGTGGAACATTGCAGTTTTGCTGAGATTGGGTCCGAGCCGGGTGCATCTTCCACATACTACACATTCTCTGGGTCACGAGAATTTGCACGTGCAGAATATGACCCTCACATCAAACAATCTTTGCGACCATACACGGCCAAGGGTGCTGCAATAACTCCTTGCTTTGTTTCCTATGAAGACGATCAACACCCTTCTGACTTTATGCTTCTACTAGGTTTACCACAGATACCTGAAATCGAAGATTTAGTGAACTCTGCAACCGAGCTAGTTGATCTTCATGCAGGGCCTTCACCCCTCCGTAGAGGGTGGTTCAAGAAATCAAAGGGTGTTACCGAAGAAGTCCTTCGGGCATCCATTCGAGACGTAGCTGAACTCTTTAATCTTGAGATGAAGTAAACCGTTTCCGGTGGAGAGGATTGCGGGTGATAACAGCAGAAGAATTGCTGGAACGTATCCTAATTCTCACAACAGTAAATTCCACGTTAATTCATGCACTAATTACAATTGAAGCAGAAGGTGATCTTGGAACTAAACAAATTAATCAACTAGCCCAAGGTGTGAGTGCAGTTCGAGAATCCGTAAAACAAGCGCTAAGTGATTCTAAGAATAACCATGAAACGTCTGGCTCCTCCTTTGTTGATGACACAATTAATGTTATTCTTACTCATCTTGAACGAATTGAGAAAGCTCTTGGTTCCTTAGCAAAATCAAAGGTAACTAAAATCACCACAGCGAAGATTAAAGAGCCCATTGCTGCTGCACAACAATTAGTAGCCGAGGCCACACAAGACCTAGCAGGTCTTACTGGAAAACCATTCCAGCGCCGTCTATCCATACATGACCCTAAAAAGCTCCTTCCTCCTATCCAACAATTATTGGACAAGTACTCAAGTCGGAGCCACCTCTTACTCCCGAATTTTTGGTATGAAGCCTGTCGTGAACTCTTTCGGTATAGTGAACCGCGAGAAGTAATAAATGAAATTACTCAAATTGCCAGTCAGGTGTTCTATAATCTTACCCGAAGACTTCTTGCGGAGGCACCCTGCGCAGGCCTTCTTCAAGAACTACTTCGTAAGGGAACGATTGGAACTGAATTAACAAGTCGTGAACGAAACAAAATTGCTGGTACTGCTATAGAATTCTATGAGCAACTTTCCAGTGCATTAGAAGGAAATTCCGTTGAGGCTAGCATCAATGAGGCAAAACGCAATCTTCGGTCTTTCGATTGGGGTCCTGCTGATGTTGAAAAGCGTGTGATTGGTGTTATCCATCGAAGTGCAAAAGAGCTCATTGATCGAGCAGTGAAGGATAAATCCTTATCAAATTTTGAACGAGTTACAAATGCTGAGCTCAGTCGATATATCTGCTCCTTAGCTGCAGATTTACATAACTTACCACGATTCACTCAACTGCTCACTGACATGAAAGTCTAAGTCGGATAAAGACGTTTCTTCAATTGCGCTTTTCCAGTTTCTACATCATAATTGATTAGATCAGCCCGAGATAGATCACCAAGAGCCTTTCTGATGGCGGTTGCTTCATGACCTGCTGTCTTGGTGATTTCTTCACGGCTCATCTCTTTCTTTCTACCATGCAGAAGGAATAAAGTCTTAGCATGCGGTTGAGCATAGAAAACATCTTCTAGTAGCGCAATATAAAGCGCTAATAGTTCCTGAACAGGAATATTTTCCTCTGATTCTGCAACAAGTTCTTTGTAGGTTTCTGACATCTTTTCGAGTTGTTTTCGAATTCCATCTATTTCAGATTGAAGTGCACGATTTTGAACCATCAGATCAGTCGTTTGCTCTGCAGATTCCTTGAGTTCATTTATGGTTCGTTCCAACCGATCAATCGTTGCCGTCTTGAGCTTCAATTCCTCAGCTAACTCTTCGTTCCGTGTCTCGGCGGTTGTACGTAACCCTCCCTGCTCTAATAGTTCTTTATTCATGGCTTTGACAATTTGTTGAATTTTTTTTACAGCCTTTGAAACCTCATCAGGATAATCTTTCTCTTTTGATTCGGTTGACAACGCATACACCTTCCACTCGTCTTATAGTTCTTGTTACCCATTCTTCTATTTATCTTCATCCTCTCCGGTTGTCATCCCTAATAGAGGGGGGTGAATTGTTGCTTCTAAGATTGCCCACCTTTGTTCTGTCATTAGACTCAAACGTTCACTATCAACTAGCCATCTCATAATAGAAGTATCTTGGTGCTTGGAAGGATCCTTCAAGGGGTGGGTAGTTGTAGTTAAGTGTCTTCTTCACTTTTTTTCGAGGTAGAATCTGAAGGAGTGACTCGGTTGAGTTGGGGAGGAGGTGGTGGTGCCACAATGGCTTCTTGGGCAAAATCAAAAATTGAAACAGACTCTTCATTTAATTGTAATTTTATTTTTTGCGTCTTGTCCACGCTTCCTATATCCGCTGCGTTAAATCCATGCTCTTTAAAGATGGAAATCACTTGCTTTTCATGAGTTTTGGGTGTAGTTACAACAAAGCCTGTGGAAATGTACATCTTTAACCAGGTTGTAAGATCAAGCTCTGCGGGGATTGGTATTGAATCTAAATTGATAATTGCACCCTTTTGGGCATATTCTAGCATTAATAGAATTGTACCGATGATTCCACCATTACTAAGATCCTTCGAAGCATGAAGTATATTGCGTTCAGCTAATTTGCGCATTGCTTCATACCGGTTTTGAATGTCAGATGACGATTTTAAGGCGGTCGTATCCCAACCATATTCATAGTTCGGTGAAATTCGTCCTTCTAGGTCTATTGCCAAAATTAATCGATCTGCTGGTTTAGCTCCGCCTGCACTTATGTATGAATTTCGATGAACGGTTCCACACATCGATGCACTTACACTATTAAAGGGTGCATTTGGAGTGGTATGCCCTCGAACTATTTCAACACGAAACT
>JBHLSA010000003.1:28009-30203 GCA_048882025.1 Candidatus Thorarchaeota archaeon
GCCTCACAGATGCCTTCCATTAACTGAACGCCGACTTTCATGTTCTTGAAGGCAATATTGACCATTGCTACAATGGGTCGACCACCAGCCGCATAGATGTCATTTACATTTACTAGAATTGCAGCATATCCTGCGACAAATGGTTTGGATTCTGCGAGTTCTGGAATGACAGCGTCTGTAGAAAGCAGAATAAGGTTGTCGCCTCCAAGATCAATTGCTGCTGAATCCTCGCCAATCGAGGATAAAACATGGGGGCACTTAAATCCGTCTTTACGAAGAATTGAAACCAATTTTCCAATGGGTTGTTTTCGACGTAATCCCCAATAATCTTTAACTTCGGAGACAATATTGGTTAATGCTTTAGGCATTTTGCACACTATCCTTTACCAAAATCGGTGGTATGCAATTCGATAAAATTTGTGGTTTCCTAGAGAAATTACATCTATGTTGATTCTTAAATGGCACAGGACGTACATCTATCCAGTGATGGAGAATCCGTCAAACAGCAGACTTGGTGTTGTCACGTCTAGCGAAGTTATTTCTACGTTGTTTCCAATCCCACGAAGCTGTTCTAATCCTTTAAAGAAATTCCCAGCAACTGAGACCGACTTGAGGGGCGTTTTCTTTTCCCCATTTTCGATAAGATAAACAGAATTGGCTATTGCTGAAAATTCACCAGTAGCAACCATAGTATGGAAGATGCCAATTGGAATATCAGAAATCAACAAGGCTTTGCCATCGATGGAAGCAATAAGTTCCTCTTCAGTATACTTTCCTGGGAACACTTTGAGATTCTTACTAAGTATTGAAGGCGCATTTTCATAAGGAAGACTGGATCCTAAAGGCTGGCCTACTCGAATGCTATTACCAGTTGAGCCTCTTCCAGTTATACGTCCATAATAGGAATCAAAGAGGAAACTTTTCAGAGTTCCATTTTTGATGATTATTGTTTGTCCTTGTGGGTGTCCTTCTGCATCAATTGCTTCGGTTGAAATGCCTAAAGGATCCTGCCCGTCATCAATTAATGTAAAGCACGGTGCCGCAATTTTTTCATTAAGCCTTTGTGAAAGCGGGGACAATCCCTCAACGACATTACTTCCTCGAACTGATTGTTGCAGACTTGAAAGGATATAACTAGCGGCTGCCCAAGGCACCCAGAGTGTAGGTAGGCTAGTAGTTTTTCCTAACTTCTTAGCCCCCAACAGGTCTATTGCCTTCTTTGCAGCTTTTTCACCTAATCCACTAACATCGATAGCCTTTGCTCTTGTAACTAACTCCTCTGATGCAGTTTTTCGGTCTTCACCATCAATTGCTATCGCATAAGCACTGCAAGTATTGTAAACAGACCTGGATGCTTGTTGCAGGCCTTCAGTGTTTCCAATCGCAAATCCGCCCCATGAAAGATTACACTCTGAAGCCCCAAGGATTTGTCCCTTAACATTGGTCATGTCTCCGATTATCTGGAGTGCGAATTTCACTAAATCTTCAGTGGAAAGCGATAGGATTTCAGAAGCGAATTTTCCTTCTTTGCCTGGGGGTTTTGGTTCACAGAATCCTTTGAAACGCTCGTCTTTTTCGGGTACGGCTTTCAAACTCGAAATTGCTCCCTTTAAACTTCGTTTAATCCGATCTGGTGAAATACCGCTTGAAGACGAGAAGCTCACACGCTGGTCTTTAGCTGCTCTTACTGCTGTGCCGGCAATAATGCCATCTGTGGCTTCTACAACACCCTGTTTGATCACTATATTCGAATTGTTTCGATAGTATAGGTATATCTCAAACTGGCTTTTCTTGTCAATTGATTGAGCAAATTTCAGTCCGGTATCTACTGCTGCAAGTAAGGTGTCTTTAATTTTTTCATATTCCAAAGTAGCTCACCATTTCTCTATGCTTAACCTCCAAAGGTAACATCTTTGATGAGCAGTTTTGGTCCACCAAGACCAATTGGAAGTGGAAATTGACCTGCCTTACCACATCCTCCAAAATAAGCTCCTGATAATTGCAAATCCCGTGTAGTTCCTTCAACACGCTGTAGGAGTTGGAGTATATTTCCAGAAAGGGCAACTTCACGAATAGGGTACTGGATTTTTCCATGGTCAACCCAATATCCCCGATCAGCTTTGAAGAGAAAGCTTCCATCACCCTTTACCTCACCCCCTGTTGTTTGAATGGCATAGATGCCTTTACCAAGTTG
>JBHLSA010000004.1:0-29634 GCA_048882025.1 Candidatus Thorarchaeota archaeon
ACGTGGAACACCCTCAATTGGTGTGGCAGTAAGACGAGAAACTGGCTTTTCAGAAGCTGAGGGAATGGGTACCGAAGGGATAACAGTCACAGTGATTGAGCTGAAGGGACAAAAAACAGCGTACGTTCTAATTGACGGAAATAATATGATTGTAGGACTCCGCGAAAAAATCGTTCAAGCCCTTGTCCCCCATATTGTTGAAGCCGCTGAAATCATGACCTCGGATACGCACCAAACAGCAGCAATCTCCTCCCATAATGGGTACAGTCCAATTGGCGAAGAAATACCACACCAGAAAATAATTGCCATCATTTCAGAGCTTACTAACGAAGCAATCTCATCACTCGAACCTGCTCAAGTAGCAATCTACCAAGGAGAAACCATGCCCTTGAAGGTGATGGGGGAAGGAACCGTAGAAAAACTCACTGGCCTTATTCCGGTTTCAGCCAGTGTAGCAAAACGCGTTGGAATTACCATTTATACTATTGCGTTTATCATTTCGCTTTTCTTACTTCTGTTTATTATGCCCATAACACCCTTTCCGTAATGTTTCATAACCCTTTTAGGAAGTATGATGTTCTGTAACAGCATCAACTTTGGGCGGATCCAATAATGAATATTTTCGAGATACGCTTCCATGGTCGTGGCGGTCAAGGAGCCGTAACAGGTGCTAAAATCTTAGGCGATGCTACGCGGATGGAAAATAAGCACTTTCAAGCTTTTGCCCACTATGGTGCAGAACGACGAGGAGCGCCTGTGATGGCGTTTACTCGAATCGCCGATGAGCAGATACGAATTCATAGTTATATCTACGAACCTGAAGCGGTGGTTATACTTGATGAAACTCTACTCGACACCCCTACAGTACAAGAAGGCATCAACAGCGAAACTTTTGTAGTTATCAATACACCCCGAGCCCCACAAGACCTTAAACTCAATTTCAAAGCAAAAATATCAACAGTAGATGCTACTAAAATCGCCCTAGAAACAGGGATTCTTGTTGCAGGAATTGCCGTAGTAAACACCATCATGCTCGGAGCCATCGCGCGTGCTACGAATATCGTTTCAATCGAAAGCGTAAAGAATGCGATTCGTGAAGGCTTGAAAGGTCTTTCGGATAAATTGATAGAAACCAATATTTCAGCCGCCCAACGTGCGTATGATGAACTCAAAATGGAGTATTCACTATGACAACTTTGAAACGAGATCCACCGGACAGACGTGTAACTTGTATTACCTATCCCGAGCCAGGCTCAATGGGTTGCACCGGAGATTGGCGAATCTTTCGACCTGTTGTAGATAATGAGAAATGTACAGGCTGTCAAATATGTTGGATGTTTTGCCCTGATGCAGCCATCACCATGGATGAAAATAACAAGCCAATCATCAATTTGGAATACTGTAAAGGGTGTATGATTTGTGAAACAAATTGTCCGGTTGATGCAATTACACGTGTACGTGAAACGGAAGCTGATATTCCTGAAGAAGAAGAGTAAAGGGATAAGAAATGTCAAAAATAGTGTCAGTTACTGGTAATCATTCAGCATCATGGGCCGCGCGAACAGCAATACCTGCCGTAATTGCAGCATATCCCATCACTCCCCAAACTACTATTGTTGAAAAAATTGCTGAATTTGTAGAGAATGGAGATCTCAAGTCCGAATATGTTCGTGTTGAGTCAGAGCACAGTGCCATGGCCGCATGTATTGGGGCTTCCGCATTAGGACTACGTACGTTCACAGCAACATCCTCACATGGGCTCGCTCTGATGCATGAAATGCTTCATTGGGCAGGACGCGCACGCCTACCCATTGTTATGCCTGTTGTTAACCGAGCACTAGGACCCCCATGGAACATTTGGGTCGACCACACAGATACCATGTCACAACGCGACACTGGCTGGATTCAAATTTATGCATCCAATAACCAAGAAGTCTATGATACGGTGCTTATGCTGTTCCGATTATGCGAAGACCCTTCAGTCCTATTACCTGGCATGGTTGCAATGGATGCCTATATCCTTAGTCACACTTTCACGTCCATCGAAGTGTACGATCATGAAGAAGTAACTGATTTTCTCCCCTCGTATGAAGCCGCCCACTGGAAGCTAGATCCAAAGGATCCCATGGCCACAGGAAATATTGCAGGACCGGATTACTATTACGAATTAAGCTATGCCATCCATGAAGGCTTTGAAGCCGCACGGAAGCAAATCCCCAAAATCGAAAATGATTTCAAAAAACACTTTGGTCGACATCATGGAGGATTCATTGACACATACCAATGTGACAACGCAGAAGTCATATTCATCGCGTTGGGCACCATGGGTGAAGAGGCACAACTAGCAATCGAAGAGCTCCGAAATGAAGGCATTGCGGCAGGTTCAGCGCGCCTACGAGTCTTTCGCCCCTTCCCTGTAGAACAACTCCAAGCCCTTGCCAAGAAGGCAAAAGCATTCGTCGTTGTCGACCGCAGCCTTTCATATGGACACCTCGGAGGTGTCGCAACTGAAATCCGATCTGCGCTCCATAGCGGTCACAACACAATACCTGTTCAAGGTATCATTGCAGGTCTGGGAGGGCGAGATGTCCGTCATACTGATATCAAGAAATTAATTCAAATTGGCTTCGATGTAGCTGATAGGGGTGAAGCCAAACCAGACATATTCTATGGACTAAAAAGGTGAAGAAGTTGGTATCAATCAAAGAATTACCGCGTGAAGAATACATCGAGCTAGGCCACGCAGCCTGCGCAGGGTGTGGGGCGACTATTGCCATCCGTCATGCACTCAAAGCTCTTGGTAATAATACCATCATTACCGTTCCGGCGTGCTGCATGTCCGTTATCCAAGGGCTTTATCCGAAAAATGCTCTATCCGTCCCCGTCCTAAATACGGCATTTATGACAGCAGGTGCCGCCGCCTCTGGACTCGCCGCAGGACTCAAATTTATGGGAAAAGATAAAGAAATCAATCTTGTTGCCTGGGCTGGCGATGGAGGAACCTACGATATCGGGATTCAAGCTCTGAGCGGAGCTGCTGAACGCCAAACAAATTTCATTTATACGTGCTATAATAACGAGGCTTATGGGAATACAGGCATGCAACGATCCGGGGCAACACCCTATGGGTCATTTTCTACAACAACCCCTACGGGGAAATTACAGCATCGTAAGCCCTTTGCACGGATTATGGCAGAACATGGAATTCCCTATACCGCCTCAATTTCTGCAGCTTATCCGCGTTTGATTTATGAGACGTATTCGAAAGCCAAGAATATCGAAGGAACGCGGTTCATTGAAATTCATGCGATGTGCCCTACGGGTTGGCGATACTTGACTTGGAACACTGTAAAAATGGGTAAACTCGCCGTTGAAACCGGCGTGTGGATTATGTGGGAGAAAATGGGTGAGGAGTGGCGGTTTTTAGGGCGCAGCAAGCTAATTGCAGAAGGAAAGGTGAAGCCAAAACCATTAATGGATTATTTGCAGCCACAGGGTCGATTCCGTACACTCATTAAAGACCCCAATCGTGTAAAGGAATTTGAGCGGGGTATTGAACATGAGTGGGAGATTCTTAAGAAGCGGGTTGGGTGCTAGATTCTTAGCATATGGTGGTACCGCATTATTTACCAAGGTCTGTTGTGGTGGTTAGGTTGACATTAGAGTTTGTGGAAGAAGTAGTGGAGAAAGAAGATTTACGCGTAAGAGTAGCAATGAGTCAATTGGCAAATGGTACCCTGATCTTGGTAAGTGATGGAGAACACCGGTTTGGAACCATGGCAGTTGGAGTCCCCACACCCTTCGGAGAGGTTTCGCCAACAGCTACATCTTGTATTGTGGGATCTCGGTATACTGCTGAAGTGCGAGCGATTGCAGATATTGTGGCACAGAAGTTAAGGGGAATCGTTTTGGTGAATCTCTTTTTATCACGTGAGAATGAAGCAAAGGTTGCACTAGTACTCTCTGCTGTGCGCCAGATAATAATGAAAATGGATGCCCCTGATGAAACGGGTTCACGTTTAGGATGATTCGGAGTGATTATAAGCAGGCAAATTGTCTGTTATTAGAAGAGATTGTTCAAATAGTTAGGAGGTTAAGTAATTGGTACGTGAAAGATGGGGATTCATTAAAGACCCATTGTATGGATATTTGGCAATTACCACCCTTGAAAAGAATATTATTGATACCAGGGTGGTGCAACGGTTACGTCGTTTGCGACAATTAGCAGGTGCTGAATTTGTCTACCCAGGTGCGAACCATACACGGTTTGAGCATAGTCTAGGAGCCATGCACCTTGCGGGATTGTTAGCCGAGAATATTACAGAAGATGAAATGGAAATTCAAGCATTACGTTTGGCAGCCATGTTACATGATATTGGCCATGGACCATTTAGCCACATCTTCGAAGAAATCTTAGCCAAACAGAACCGAAACCATGAAGACATCACAACGTGGCTTGTAAAAAATACTGAACTTGCAGATATTTTGAAAGATGCAGGATTTGATCCCGATGAGTTAAGTCAGCTGGCAATTGGGAAATTAGAGCAAAAAGGTCGATTATATCTGAATCAAGTGATTAGAAGTTCAGTTGATGTTGATAAACTTGATTATATTGTTCGGGATTCTTTTCATACCGGAGCGGAGTATGGTAGTGTAGATGTGTTTCGTTTAATCTTCACCACAGAGCCTTTTCAAGGAAATTTGGCCGTGAATGTAACAGCGATTACTACTCTCGAGGCATTTCTAATTGCACGCGTTCTGAGTTTCCGAAGTATCTATTATCACAGAGTTTGCCGAGCCGTCCAACGGATGTTAGCAGATGCTCTCAATTTTGCAGATGAGGAACTCGGATTCTCAACATTCAAGAAACCCGAAGAATATCTAGCCATGGATGATTACACAATCTGGTCGCGTTTAAAACACTGTACAGCATCCCGCCCTATTATTGAACAGCTTGAAAGACGCGAATTGTTAAAGTGTGCATATACTGTTGAATCAATTGTTCAAGACCACCCAACAATTGATTTGCTAGATAAGGAAAGTGTACGAACCCAAATTGAGGAAGAAATAGCGAAAAAGGCCAACGTGGATGTAGAGAACGTGCACCTTGATTCGCCGCTACTTCCATCTGTCCCTTACCGACATTCATCACAATTAGACCCCATGGAAATCCCTGGATTCGCTTATGTTGGAAAGAAAAAAATTGCAGTCAACTTGCTGGAATTGTCTAGAGTAATTTCATCCCTGAGAGGGTATCTTGATATCGTTCGCGTCTACACTACAGCACAGTTTCGAAAGCGGGTTGGGAAAGCAGCTCAAGAAGTGTTAGGTGGAACCCCATACGTCTCTGGTATTTCGATGTAAATAGACTACTATTAGAGAAAATCTGAGAGTTTCAATTGGTGGCGCCTTTGGGGTACTATCTGTTTGATATTAAGTTTGTCAAGAACCGCACCGAAAGTTACCGTATTTCCACACGTTAGATAGACCGCTTTGGGCTGGGCTGTTTCTACATACTGGACCAATTGTTGAAAATCAGCATGTGCAGATAAAACAAATGGCTTATCCACTTTTTTCAATGGAAAAATTTTTGCCCATCCTGTTGTCGCGGCACGAACGAAAGGGTGACCAAAGCGAGATTTGGTGTGCCCAAAATCTTTGGAGGAAAGATAGACATAACCACCTTGACGCATAACTTCTTGCCCTTCGTTTGTCTTTTCATCAAAGAAATCAAGGGGAATGTTATGTTGCGTATAAATTGTACTTATCTTAGCGATTGTCGAATCGACAACCACAGGAACCGTTAGATAGGCATTGATAATTCGTATGACTTCTTGCGCTTTTCCTGTGGCATATACTTGAAACCGGGGAATGAAACCTGTTTTCAACTGATGAGATGTCCATTCAGCGATTTCAGTATAGACCTGTTCTCGTGGGGGGAATACAGCGTCTGGGCGTCCATAGGTTGCTTCCATTAAGAGAACATCACAGGGAATTGGTTTGGCACCCTTAGATGTTAGTGATGAATGGAGATTGAAATCTCCAGTATACACAAGACGCGCTCCATTTCGTTCCAGTACAAATTGGGCAGCCCCTAGCATATGCCCGGCAGGATGAATTTGTAATGAACCGCCATCAGGTAGCGTATATTTTTGCCCAATAGTAAGAGGATGAACCTTTCGAGGTGACCCGCTAACCACCTTGTAGAGATCTAAAGTGGCAGGAGTAGCAATTTTTTGCAGCCCTGTACGGAATCCAGCCACATGATCAGAGTGCGCGTGCGAGATACATGTAATTGTATCTTGCGATCGCCATTTACCCTCTATCTTTGTGGGATCAAAGAGCAATCTTTGCTTCCCTGCACTGATGACGAGATTACGCGAACTCAATAGTGTGAAATCGGAGGGAAACTGCATGGTTTTATCCCACAATCAATTGAAAGAAAAATGTTTAATCAGCAGGATTATTGTTTCCCTAATTTAAGCCCACTTGATTAATTAAAGCTTTGAATTAGAATGGATTAGAAGAAGGTCCAGCCAAACGCTGCAAAGACTCCAAACTGTGCTAATAATACTACAACTAGAATTGAAATGGATAGAATAAGTACAGTGATCGGCCCTATTTTGACACCTTCACTGGAATCGGCAAAGAATCGAATTAGTCCAGCTCCTGCAGCAGGCATTGGTCCCTCAGATGAACGTTTCCTTTTGGATTTTGGCATGGCTTTGAACTTCCTGAAATATCTGCAATTCTTAAATCCTAACTGTTTTTAAGGTTTCTTGAATTAACAGTCTTCTCTCTCTTCACTGCATTTACAATAAATGAGATGAAAAAATTGAAGTCTACAGATATTGGAACCGAGTACAACAGGATTTTTTCGCTTATGGAAGCCCATCATGCATGGATGCGGCAAACAATCAACCTCATTGCTTCGGAAAATGTCCATTCACCGGCAGTACGGGAAGCAATGCAAGTAGACTTTAGCGATCGGTATGCCGAAGGCTGGCCTGGTGAACGCGTTTACGCAGGTACGAAATATATTGACGAAATCGAAATTCTCGGAAATGAACTCACAAAAACCCTCTTTCGAGCCGATTTTGCGGATATAAGACCAGTGAGTGGTGTATTAGCTAATCTCAGTATTTTAACAGCGTTTACAGAGCCGGGTGACCGGATGATGTGTTTATCTATCCCAACGGGCGGTCACATTTCTTCAGCACGGCATCGTTTATGGGGAACCGCAGGTCGTGTGAGGGGATTGAAGATTCAATACTTCAAATATGACGAATATGAACTAAACATCGATGTGGATGCAACAATACGTAGAATTGAACGCCTTCGAAAGAAAGGCAAACACATTGACCTCTACATGTTTGGTGCATCCGTGTTTCCCTTTCCACACCCGCTTTCTGAAATCGCAGAACTAGTTAAGGGCTATGGTTCCTATGTAAATTATGATGGCGCGCATGTAGCCGGATTAGTTGCTACTAATAACTTCCAAGATCCTCTGAGAGAGGGAGCAGACAGTCTTACATTTAGCACTCACAAAACCCTCCCAGGACCACAAGGCGGTTGCATTGTTGCACACGAAGAATTCGCTGATCGCATCAAACGCGGAGTATTTCCTTCACTCCACAGTAATCACCACCTTCACCACGTTGCAGCCAAGGCTGTAGCGATGGCGGAAATGTTAGCCTTCGGCAACGAATACAGTCAACAGATAATCAAAAACGCCCAAGCGCTTGGACAGGCACTCACTGAAGAGGGATTCAAAGTCCTTGCAGAACATAAAGGATTCACCAAGTCCCACGTTCTCCTAATTGAAGTTGCTGATACACCCCTTCGAAATGGACGGGCTGTAGAAGAAAAATTAGAAGACGCCAACATCATCATCAATCGAAACCTGCTACCATGGGATAAACGATTTGGACGAGATTACATTCGACCAGGTGGAATCCGATTAGGAACAAGCGAAATGACACGGCTAGGAATGAAAGAAGATCAAATGCGCCAAATAGCCGAATTTATGCGACGGATTGTCTTCAATCAAGAGAGCCCCAAGACGGTTGCAAAGGATGTTGTTGAATTTCGTAAAGATTACCAAAAGGTGCATTATGCATTTGATACGGCACGCGACGCTTATGAATACATAAAAATTCGCTAGATGTCGATTGAGCAATGCTTTTTAACGCGCTATGCTAATTTATTGCAGGATTTTAAGTACCAATTCTGTTTTAGCAGTTGGTATTGCTCCTCGGGTGCGTTTGTAATGAAAGTCAAAGAAATAATGAAGACGGAATTCGCTAGGGCCTCAGTTCCAGGTACACGCGATACGGTACTCCAGATCATGTCAGAGCATGGAAAGACGGCTATTCCTCTTGTGAAAAAAGACACCGAGGAACTTGCAGGAATGGTATCACGCCTTGATTTAATGCGAAAACCCGATGAAGATCAACTAGCCCTCTTGATGGATAGAAATCCACCAGTAATCTCTCAAACAGATGATGTTGAAGAAGCTGTACGAATACTTCTTGAAAAGGGGATTCGCCGATTACCGGTAGTCGATTCCAAACGCCGCTTAAAAGGGATGATTACAGTTCACCAGATCATCCGAAAAGTTGTGGCCGTACGATACGGAGAAGAATTGATTACACCTTATATTGAACGGAAAATTACTGCTGTATGGGAAGACACACCAATTAAAGCCGCGTATACTATTATGCGGTTAGCTGGTACCGACGTACTTCCTGTTATTTCGGAAAAAGGCGATCTCGTAGGCATAATTTCTGTAAGCGATATCATGAATCTCAGTGAAGTTGTTCGAGAACGTCGATCAACTTCCGTCTCTGCAGCGAGTGAGGGAACGGATTGGTCTTGGGATGCAACAACTGTGCTCTACATCACCACCAATGAATTACAGCTCCCAGATAAACCGGTCTCAGAAGTAATGGTGAGTGGAATCGTCACCACCTATGAACAGGAAACAATCTCTGAAACCACCAAGACAATGCGACGGCACGACATTGACCAACTCCCCATCACAAACACCGCAGGGGAACTAGGTGGAATCATTCGCGATAAGGATCTTCTGCGAATCCTATTGAAAAAAGAATCCTAAGATCTGTCTTAGGTTTTTTGTGGCGTGAAATGGCGAAGCGTGGTCTGCTGTTCATCTTCCTCTAATGGAAACAATGAGTCAATGATCCGACGAGCCATCTCTAACCGTTGCTGGTAATAGACTGGCAAACTATATTCTTTAACGACCTGGGCAGCCAACTCCAAATACTTGGTTATACCCGCCCGCGTAACCGTTAACACCAATTTCCCTCCACACTTCGAACACACACCTGACAACGGAATCCGCCGAAACTTTTCGTTGCAACTCGTACACCGAAACTTCTGCGTCGAAAACGCCCGGATGTTCCCAAAGATATCCGGAAGAAAATGCGAATCCAACAGACGCCGCGCCATATCCTGCACATCAACGGCCGCAATCCGTTTCCCCAACGCCAACTGCCGCTGCACCTTCTCTTCCATCGTCTTCAACTTCGTATACATCGTCACCCGCGGCCCATGATTCACATCACCCGTCGCATGCGAAAACCGCAACCCCACCGACTCCGCCGTCGACTCAATCCGATGATCCACAATCCGATGCGCCACCAAATCAAAAATATCCTCCACATCCTTCGGATCCACAAACTGCAACGCCCGCTCATAAAACTCCAACGGATACACCCCACTCCCATCAATATTATGCGCCTCATCATCAATCTCCTTCGGCGTAATCGACACACTCAACACCAACGGCGTATCCATCGACCCCCCACGCGACGTCGGCAAAAACGCCCGCGAAAAATTCACCATCGGGTCCATCGCAAGCAGCAACGAATCTTCATCACCGTCACAATTCCCGGTTATACAAATAGCAGTTTGTATATTTTTATAGAGATGATTTTGTTTATTTTTTGGAATAACACTTAGACAATAGGATGGCTTTTCTTGAGATAGTATTTGAATATCTGCCACAATGTCAAATACGGTTTTTGATATTCCTCCGAGTGTGTGACGCGTTCCATCAGATGTCCTTACAACACGATCAACAGGTACTCCTTTTTCCAAAATCCTTTGAGCATTTTTTCGTCTAGTTGGGTGCATTAATTTTAATCTTTCAAGAATGAGGAGATCAGGTCCCCTAACTGAAATTCGACGAACAACCTGTTTTATCGGTTTTTTATCTAGTTCCTTATACCTTTTGATAATACTAGGTCCATAACGGCCTGGAGAAGGGTCTTTACGGTGTCTGTAGAATACTCCTAACGTACTGAGTAAGAGCCCAACATCATCTAGCAGTTTTTGTGAGACTGAATAGAATAGAATGCAGCTATCTGTTGCAGGTATGCTTCCGTCTCCATCAATGTAAGCAGATAGGAAATCTAATCTTAACTCTTCATTCAATGAAAAAACAAATCTTGGAAGCCTTTTACTATAAGCGTTAGTCCCCATTTTCCATGCGTAGGCGAGGAGGTAGGCGTGGATGCGTCCGGTGTGGACGAGTTGGTGGTTGTCGGGTTTGTAGTAGGGGGGTGATCCGAGTGTGGTTTGGAGGAGGTGTTTTAGGTGGGTGCGGAGGTGGGGGTGGGGGACGCTGAAGTTGGTTTGGTAGCAGGTGGGTTCGTCGCGGATGTAGCCTTCGGTGATGTAGTAGCCGAGTAGTCGGATTAGGTTGTGGTTGAAGGGGATGTAGGGGGAGATGGTGTGGTTGTCGCGGGCCATACCGAGGTTGGCGGTGGGGGGGATGTCGTTCCAGTTGAAGACGCCTTCGCGTTGGAGGATTTCGAGGTGGGTGAGAGGGATGGATTTGTACCATTCGGGTGAGAAGAGTGGGGTGCGGCGTTGTTTGGGAATGAGGGGGGTGAAGTAGGTTTTGAGGGTGTGGGTTTGTTTCCAGGGGGTGAGGGTGGTGTGGTGGGCGTTGTGGTGGTGGTTGTAGAGGGTGAGGGCGAATTGATGGAGTTTTTGTCGCATCCATGGAGCTGCATTTCGCAGCCGGGTTTGATGTTTGAAGGTGTGGAATTTTTTAGTGTGGGGAAGGTGGTTGGCGAGTTCTTGGAGAATGTTGATGGTCTGTGGTGGGGGTTTCGATGGGACTGGGATGGAGGAGAGAAGAGGAATCTGATTGCCAATTTGGAGTTGGTGGGCTTTGATGCGTTCGAGGGCGTTGGTGAAGGGGTTCCAGATGAGGGCGTTGTGGTCGGGAGTCATGGTAATGGTACGCCCGGAGTGGGTGGTAACTTGGAGCCAGTGGTGGCTGGTGCCTTTGATCCAGTGTTTGATGGGTTGGTAGAGGGGTTGGTGCGTGGTAGGGTCGAGGCTGATGGTGCGCCAATGGGTGTAGGGGTTGTCAATGGCGAGGGTGCCAAAATCATCGACGACTTGTGAGGGCGTTCCGTTTTCAAGGAGGTCATCAACGATTTGACCTAGGGGAAGTTTGAGGAGTTGATCTTCATGGGTGTCCCAGATGAGAACTTCTTCAGCGCTACTGAGACAGTTGCGGCGTTTGGCGGCGTGCCAGAAGGGGTGGGCGTAGCAGACGCGGAGGGGGGTGAAGCCGATGATGCGGGCGATGATGCCGGCGGAGGTGTGGGGTGCGAGGCCGACGGCGAGGTGTTCAACGAGGTCTTCGGGGGATTGGAGTTGGTAGTAGGGTGGGAGGTTGTAGACTTGGACGAGGAGGTCGTCGATGAATTGGGAGACGCGGAAGAGGTATTTGGCGCAGTCGAAGGGGATGATGACGTCTTGGGTTTTGAGTTCTAGGATCTGATCGTTGGAGTGGAGAGGGGTGCCGGTTATGTCAAAATGGTATCCGAGGTGTGTGAGGGTGTCGGGGGAGATGTTAATTTCCTGGGGTTTGAAGTGGGTAAGGGGGGCGTCGGTCATATCAAAGCGGATGGTGCCGTCTTTATAGACGAAGAGGTCGTAGTGGGCACGGAGAATGGCTTTTTCGAGGATTTCGGGAGTTTTGTGTTTGCTCATGAGACCTTTTACGCCTTTAATGCGATTCGGAAGCTTACCTCCGAATTTCACACGTGCATCGTGTAACTGTTCTTTGAGAGGAAGGGGGAAGGGGCCATAGGTGTTGGCGGGATTACTGCATAGTCGGCAGTTGGATGTTTGGCTGGGCTGGTTACAGATTGGGCACCAATAGGTTTGTTCGGTGGCAATTTCACAGGTTTGGCACATTTGGAGGAATGTGGTTTCACCGCAACGTGGACAAAGGCGAAGGTTCACCTCAACCGTAATGGTCTGTTCTTTTTCGGCTTTTCTAACATCTCTCATGGCACCTCCGGCATTTCCTACAGGAAAGATGCCGTGAGGTGGTGGTGACATTTGACGGCGTTTGGCCTTCTCTGGGCGACCGATCCGAGCGCCAATATAGAAGGTACCCTTGGGGCGAAGGGGAATACTCCAGTTTGTTTGAAGATAATCTAGGGCTCCACCTACATATTCAGTTTCTATTGGAAACGTGCATCTGGTATCTCCTAAGAACATGGCAAAAAGAATTGGAGCAGCCTCGTCGAACCGAATTTGTTTTTGATGGACTTCACACGGGATACAAAGTGAATCAATAATTTCTTCAATATCTGGATCGAGAGAACCTTGTAGGGAAATTAAGCGGGTTCCGTCATAGGTGGGTGTAAGGCCCTGAACCCATTCATTTAGTAATTGTAATTGTTGATGGGTGAGATCTTCCCAAAAATAGAGATAGCGCGGATGGAGAGGTACTGCAAGAATGGAAGAGATAGCTAGTGCTTGCCAGGGGTCGGGAAAATTGTGAAGGGGATAAGTGATTAATTGGGTAAGGGTTGGTTTGTCTAGGTGTTTGACCAATTCTTCCTGTTTCTTTGAAGAGGCGGAGATGAGACCGGCTAGCGTTTCTTGGGCCCACCATTCGGGACAATAGCCAGACGGAACGATTAGATGATTATTTTCTCGAAATTCACCAAAGCCAATGAGTAAATCGCCTAGGAAGAGGATTTTTTTCACCGAGTCCTTGATGCGTTTAGCTTCCTCCACCGTGTCAATCCGTAGGATACTTCCATTATGGAGTTTCACAATTGGTCCATGAATTGAGTCGACGGGCATAGCCACACAGCCTTTCCCCGGGCGTTCTATGATCAGTTGTGTTCCGCATGCAATGAAGTTATCAAGAAGCACCATTGTTGCAGGATGCACGCCGAGTGCAGCAAGACCGGTGTTTCTGGAACGCCCATACCGTACACGAAAGCCTCCCTTTCGTGATGGGTAAGCTAAAACAGGTCGACCAGCAATGATATCCTCAAGATATTTCTCTTTAGGTTGGATTCGCTGTTCAATCTGATTTTCTTCAGATTCTTTGGGTGTAAGACCTTCTAGCCAACTCCATCCATCTAATCCTAACTGGGAAACCTGATTAGCCAGTTTATGCGCTTTTCCTAAGACACTATCATTGAGAACCAGAATGGCGCCGCCTCGAAGGCGATTCGTTTCGACGCCAGGCACATCACGATATCCAGTGACTTCTATTTCGGCTGTGGCTTCTCCTGTCACTTCAACAGGAATGTTCCGTGCAGCTAATCTCACTTCTTCCGGTTTTGAGGGGAATTGTAGATGAGAAATACGATTATACAGATCAACTTCTTCAACATATCTTTCAATATTTTCAGTTGAGGGCTTATATCGATCCAGATCCAGTTGTTGCCGAACTGCATCAGCAACAATTACAGTTTGCGCCGCTTCAGTTCCTCCTGCTGCACGTATAGGCCCAGCAAAATATACTGCTAGGTAACGACTACTATCCGTATTGGTTTTGATTTTTACAGAGGCGATACCTTCAATTGGTCCCGCGGTAATCCCTTCGGTTAAAATTGCTAGGGCAGTTCGAATGGCTTGTTCAGCGGCAGCTTCCGGGTCTCGACTATTACCATAAGTGCCTTGAACAATTTCTCGGGCAATTTCAAACGCGACTTTATGTGTGGGCTCATCTTCGGATAGCTCGCGGATTCGTTCTGCCACACCCACCGGTCCTACAAGCCCTTCTACACGTCCGGCGACATCATCAGCAGGACGAATTTCCACATCGGGGGTAGGATCAAGCCCCTTTTTTCGTGCATCCTTTGCTACCTTGGCAATCCGTTCAGTTTCTTCCTTTAGTGAAGCGATGTAGGATTCTTGATATTCGATTCAGGACACCCCCAAGGTAAGGAGAATTACGATGATGATTTCGAGTAGTGCAAGTGTTAATCCAATTGCGATTGGATTCAAAAGATTATCATCTATAGGCGGTGCTGTGAGATCGACGAGGAGTAATATCGTGGCCGCGGCGATTCCAAATGTTAAAGGGATTCCGACTATATACCAGAGGGGGAGAAACGCGAGAAAGCCAAAAATAAATCCCCCAATCGCGCCTTCAAGAGTGCGATTTCCTTTTAGACGCCGCCGACCAATTTTCAATCCGATGAGAGCGGCAGCGGCATCTCCAAGAGAGGCTACAAGAACAGCACCAACCGCTAGCCACCCAGATAACATCCAAATACATTCTAATTGAAGCCAGTTAAGAAGGATATTACTGATAAGAAAGAGGGAGATAAAGGTGAATAGGGTAGCCACGGCAAAATATACACTAGCACCTAACCTTGTGCGTTCTTTTGGCCTCATAACTCGATCGGTAATCTGTTTGAAGGGAAAATAACCATACACACGTATTCGAGTCATGTCAAATCCTAAAAAGAAAACAAGACAAATTCCAGTAAATCCGATAGATAACAGGGGTCCATGTAGGGGACCTAAAAATTGAACTCCAAACCAGTTGACGATTGCGACCAGTATCATGAGGGAGTGGAAGAATTTCCGTTGAACTTCAGAAGGAGCGATAGGAGATGCCATTGTCTTTACCGAAGAAGGTGGTTATTCTTATGCGTTTGGGCAATACTAATCTGAAAGAGAGATAATTTACGATTCAACTCTAAGAACACGCATAATCTAAAACTTGTTCCTGTTGGGAAAAGGCTTTAAAGTTGGAATCTTGTCAAATCTGCCTATCATAACTAGGTGAACTCGGTAAATGGCTCTAAACTTACGCCAACAAATCATTGTCGGATTTCTAGTTGTATTATTAGTCCTCCTTATGCCTCAAGCGGTTTCCACAGCTCAAACCGAAGAAGGGCAAATCACCATTGTGTTCGATTTTAGTCATAATCAGCCATTTAGCCCTAGTAACCGTAATTTTTCACAGGCTGTTGAATTCTTTGATTCATATCCTGAGTATTTTGTCAGAACCCTAGAACATGGGCAACTGACTGCCGAGAATTTATCGCGATCTCATATTTTGGTCATTCCAAATCCTGGTACCGAATACAATGCGTCAGAGCTTCAAGTCATCACTGAGTATGTGCAACAAGGTGGATCTCTTTTCTTATTGTGCGATTTTCAAGTTCTTAATAGACAGATCGGAAATCCAACTGTATTGAATTCCATTCTTCAGACATTATCCTATTCAGAAATTAAATTTACAACCGTAACAGAGGATGACGAAATACAGGGTGACGCAATTGTTGATCCTGTGAGTGCAGAAATTCTACCTTATAATATCCTGGTTAATGTTTCCGACATTACCTTGGATGTTTATCGAGATACTTTTGGAGCTGGAATTGATTCGCTGCTCGTTGCGGGGGGGTCCCTTACATCAAATATATCTGAACTGATAATTTGGAATGGTGGAGACACGTCTCAGTCTGTTGGAATGAATGGACAAATCCTTCAGAACCAGCCGGGATGGCTTGCAGCCTTTGAAATCGGCCAATCACATATTGTGTTATCCACATCGACAACCATGTTTTCTGACACGTCTTGTGTGGTGACGAATCAAAGTTGGTTTAACTCAGTAGACAATTCGGTTTTGTGGCATAATATTTTCAGATGGATGGCTACTCAACTCACAACAGATCCTACCCCAATTATGATCTTATTTGTGGTTTTGGTTTTGATTACAGGAGTCGTCGTGTTCATCTATTCCTTTTGGCTTAGAAAACGAGGGCGATAAAACAGATTCCTGCCCAATGTAATTAGCCACCGAGTAATATCTCGGTGAGCACGAATCTTTGATTCTTCTTCACCATAATTTGTAGCAATTGAAACCTCTGCAATCGAAAACCCTGCGCGTTGAGCATCAATGAGGATTTCCGTTTCTGCAGAAAAGCCATTATCGCGCACTTTTACTACTTCAAGTACTCGCCTTTTAAACGCGCGATATCCTGATTGGGAATCAGTTACAGGAACTTTGAAAAGAACTCTTAGTGCTTGAGTGGTGATAAGATTACTAAGTTTTCGGGCAAATGGCATTTCTTCTGATTGCGTTGCATGTCTTGATCCAACCACCACATCATGTCCTTGTTTAATTCTATCAAGAAAATGAGGTATGGAATGAGGATTATGTTGAAGATCCCCATCTAAGGTAACAATAATCTCACATTGGTGCTTCAATGCAAAATTAAAACCAGTTCGCAAAGCTGCCCCTTTTCCTTGATTAGTAGCATGTCTAAGTACTATCGCGCCACTTTTCTGTGCAATATCTCCAGTATTATCGGTACTTCCATCATCCACTACAATTACTGTTGAGCAATACTGCTGGGTAATTTGCACAACTTGGTCAATTGCTCTTGCTTCCTGATAAGCAGGAATAACAACACAGATTCTCATTAGCACCAGCATTTGAATATCAATTCAGTGAACTGAATATGTACTTTGATAAAATTGAATAAACCTTACTATTCAGAGGTAAATGGCGAATTGGAAACCTTTGAGGGTGGTGACGATTGTCTAGCGCAGATATCTACGAATTCACCATACACATCTACAGGTTCTGTTAATGGTGTGATAGCTACTGAAGCTTGTACATCACAGTTTCCGCAATGAATTGTAGCTTGTCCAATGTTTTTGTTCATTTCGACACGAACTGCATTTCGCCCACACTTCGGACAATTAAAAATAGAAGGAATTGTACGGATAGGACGTCGTGGAGTAGCTTTTCTTCGTCGTCGACCCATTTGTTTAACCCTCATTGATTACGAATTCATGACTACTATATCTAGGAATATTAAAGCACTCTTACCTTTGGGCTTTTCGTTCGAGGTTATTGATAAGTTGAGTAGCTACTTCAATCGGATCCAGCTCAGAAATATCATTTACTGAAAGCTCGAGTTCGTTTGAGAATTCGTTAAGATTTATTTTCCCCGTTAATTGAACTTCTTTACCCAGTAACGTTTCTTCAACTACTCGAACCGGTTCATCATCGTTACCAGATTCTTCGATGAGAGTTTTTGCCTTTGAACTATCCATACCAAAGAGTTTCTCTGCAGAACGCCCGATGAAACTTGCCCGGATGTTTTCTGTCCCGTCATCAATAATAATTTTAGCAATTAATCGTGGTTCAAAATTAGGTATGTTGCCACATCGAGGACAGGTGATTGTGGAAGCGTTTACTGAGACTTTTTTGAAGCATTTCGGACATGAATCGTAGGTTGATTTCTGGTGGAAAATCTGAACAATGGTTCCTCGCACGGTGACGTAATTACCCTCAGCGACCTTTGCAAGAACTTGATGGGCGGTGTCTGTTGTACCAATACTGAGAAAACTCATAGAAGGATTAGCAATCTCTAGAGATGGGGGATTCCGAACAACCTGTGTTGATTCGTTGATATGAAGTTCAAGTTCTTGACGAAGCCCCGCCCGACAATTGACTCCTTCAAGTAGAAGCCTTGTCCCCTCTTGAACGTCGGCAAGATTATCTGCAGCATTTCCCCAAGCTACAGCTCGTACTTTCCCGCTGCTGTCAGCTAAATTTAAGACTAACCTTTTTCCCTCCTGACCATCTCGCCGAGTAAATGTACTTATCCCTTGATTGTCAACAACCACCACGCCAACTAAATTAGCAAATTCGTCTGGTTGGAGTTTATTTAATGGTGTTGGGGTTGAAGGTATCGTGCCTACACCTTGATCTGGGACCGAACCTAGTTGCTGGATACGACCCCGTCGTCCTAGGTGTAATTCCGCCTCGTTGTTTCGATCTAATCGAACATATCCACTTTCAATTCGGATTTTGTCATTAACACTTAACGTGCTAAACCATTTACTCTGTTCGTCCCAAAGTACTAGTCTAGTTCGGCCTGTCTCATCACGAAGGGCCATACTTGCTACGGTTCCTTCGGAATCTCCTCGACTAAAAGTTGACACTCGGTATTTAGCTATCACCACACCCTCTAAATGAACATCGCTCATTCCTTCTTGCAGCATGTTAATTTTTACGAAAGAGACCTCTGGATCAGGGAATTCTTTAGAATCTACATCAGGTGGATTAATCATTATTCGACTTCCACCTCCAAGATGAATCTCTAGTTGATCTCGGAGTCCGGTTCTAACTCGTCCATTGATTACTCGAAGGATGTCACCTTCGTCAAATTCTTGATCTTCTATAGGTTGAGTGTGTTTGTTCCAAAATGTCACTCGGATTGATCCTGTTGGATCGATTCCTGTGATACTTGCTACTTTTCCTTCGCCTCCCTGTTTTCGTTGAAAGCTCCTAACTGGAAATATCCGAGTGACTTTCAAATTCAAGGATACACCAGTCATTCCTGAAACAAGATCTCGAACAGATAATTTCAGTTCAGGAGTGGGTTGTCTTTCAAAAAGATCAAGATTTAGCTCTCGAGCTACAAGTGAGGCGGCGCCCTCATCTGTAACGTAGCCATTAAGTTCTTTCTTTTTTACTTCAATTAGTTTTAGGACTTCCTCCTTGGATTTACCAGATTTGGTTACTATTAAATCCACAATTTCGGCAAGTTTAAGTGACACGTTTGAAGACAGCTCCATTGTTAGATAAGATATTATCACAGGTTTCTACAACCAATCTTTTAAAAATCTCTCTTTCGAACTCACAGGTGAAGAGGCGTCACAGTTTGGACGATGATGTATTTCGGTTGTTGGACACCCGGCTGTATGAAGAAATCGTAAAGCTAGGCTTTCAAGACCCAACACCCATACAGATTCAGAGTATTCCCCGAATCCTAAGGGGAGAATCAGTCCTACTTATTGCTCCAACGGGTCATGGAAAAACGGAAGCAGCGTTTTTTCCACTCGTCCACCGGTTACTCACCCAGCCATCCACCCAAGAGGGAGTACAGTTCCTCTGGATAACACCCCTTCGTGCTCTGAATCGAGACATTCTGAGGAGATTAGTTCAAATAGCAAAACACCTTCAAATCAGCGTTGAAGTCCGACATGGCGATACGAAAGCGTCAATACGACGCCGTCAAACGCTCAAGCCCCCGCAACTTTTCATTATCACGCCTGAAACACTACAAGCCCTTCTTGTAGGGAAAAGAATTCGAGAACATTTACGAAATGTGCAGAGTGTTATAATTGATGAAATTCATGAATTAGCTGCAAGCAAACGCGGCATTCAGCTAATGGTAGCCTTAGAAAGACTCCAAAAGCTAACGGGATCTCCTTTTCAGCGGATTGGCCTATCAGCGACTGTAGGAACCCCTCATGAGATCTGCGAACTCATGAGAGGTACAGGAGAAGTAGACGTAATTGAATCACCAGAAAGAAATGTATTCAACTTTCGTTTAGATTATGTCCCATTTACTTACGATGAAGCAAATGAGTCACCTCTAGATGGCCCTGCAAAGCACATCTGGAATTTAGTTACTAATCACACATCAACCTTGGTTTTTTGTAATGAACGACAAACAGCTGAAGCCCTTGGACTCCGATTAGCGAAGCTTCAAGGAACCGAATCAGGTGTTCACCATGGTTCATTGTCAAGAGAAGCACGAGTGGAAGCCGAACAAAAATTCAAGGAAGGAAAAGTACCCTATCTAGTTTGTACGTCATCCTTGGAATTAGGTCTGGATATTGGTACCGTGGATTTAGTTATTCAGTTTGGATCTCCACGGCAAATAATTCGATTGCTCCAACGGGTTGGACGCGCAGGGCACCAATTTGATTTAGAGTCAAAGGGTGTGATAGTAACAACCAAATTTGATGATATCTGTGAAAGTATAATAATAATTCAACAAGCACAGGACCACCAGTTAGAAATCCCTCCTATTCATTATAACGCTCTGGATATAATTGCACACCAATTGGTGGGACTCGCAATTGCACACAAGACTCTCCCTTTTCATGAGGCAATTGACATCATTAAACGCGCTACACCGTATCATACCCTTGAAGAAGAGCAGATTAAGCGAGTGATTTCTTATCTTCAAAACCAAGGATTAATCAGCCGAGACGCTGTCCATCTCAGACCTAGGCGCAAATCATATCCTTACTATTTTGAGAATCTTTCTGTGATACCCGATATTCCATATCACCGGGTTGTAAATATGGCTACTGGGAGACCTATTGGACGCCTAGATACAGGTTTTGCTGAAGAATTTGGGCAAACAGGAAATATTCTTGTTCTTCGAGGACGCCCATGGGAAGTTGTCAAACAGGATGAAGAGAAAGTTTACGTCACCTCCATCAACGATACAAAAGGACGAATCCCACGGTGGAGTGGTGAACTCATCCCTGTATCCCAATCAGTGATTAAGGGAGTGGGCGACCTATGGCATGCCATCGCTGACCACCTGAATCAACCAGAAACCATTTCGTTTAATACCACGGTTGATGCCCAGGCAATCGATGTATTAACAAAAACAGTAGCAAAACAATGTGATGCTGGTTTTATCCCAGACAACCGAACGATTTTCATCGAAATAGGGCACGAACTGGTGGTCATTCATTCTTGCTTTGGAACCCGAATTAATGAAACTCTTGGACGAGTGCTTGCAGCCCTTTTGACTTCACAGTTAGGTATTGAAATTGCTTTTCACGCTGATCAATATCGAATTCTGTTTCGATTTGAACGTGGTGGAGGTCATTCAATAGGAGACGCAATTTTTGATGAATTAGGATCTCTTGATTCTGCGCATATAGAGGAGTTACTAGAGCTTATCTTACTCCGTTCACCATATTTTGCTAGACGATTCCTTCACATTGCAAGGCGATTTGGTGTCATATCACATGATGCTAATCTTCGAAGCACGCAACTTCTAAGAATGATGCAGTATTTCACAGGAACCCCTGTTATCGAGGAAGCACTTCGAGAATTTTATACGGATAAACTAGACATTGAAAATACCCGTCTTCTTCTGAACGCAATTCTAGCTAGCGAGATTAAAATTGTAAAATTCTATCTAGCTCGACCTTCAACTTTTGCACGCCAGATTCTTGCAAGGTTTGGTGAATTTCTAGAGCCTGATGTTCCAGAGGCGTATATCCTTGAGCAAACAAAGAATCGACTGATTAATCGCAGAGTCCGGCTCGTATGTCTACATTGTGGTAAATGGTCAAGTGTTCGGACAATCAAACTCATCGATGAACACCCCATATGTAAGAAATGCGAATCACGATTACTTGCAGGGGTTTTTCCAACAGATGAGCTTCTGGAGAAGGCTATCCGCCGTCATCGAGCCGGCGAGAAATTAACTCCCGAGGAACAAAAGGCCCTCCGAAAAGGAAGAGAAAATGCTAATGTAGTATTAACTTACGGAAAGCCAGCTATCATCGCAATGGCAGGACGAGGCATAGGTCCAACAGTTGTAAAACGAATATTAGCAGGAAGTCATAATCGACCAGAACGTATATTCTATCGACTTATTCTAGAAAATGAAAAACAATTCATCAGAACACGTGAGTGGTGGGCAGAAAACTAATCTCCACAAGAACGCATCATTACTGTTCTTCGCGTCCACTCATAATGTGATAAGCTAGAATTAGGAACCCTGCAAGAATGGCGAGTCCGAGGGTGGCAAGAAAATAGACTTGATATAACAAACTCATTGCTAGAACCGTTCTGCCAAATCCATTAACTGCTTTTTAACTTTACTAAAGCTTCCCATTCTTCGATTTTCGAAGTGATGAAGAGTCAGGTAAGCTTTCCCATTCATCGCGAAGAGTTTCAAACATCATATCATCAACATGGATTTCTCCAAATACGTTCAGTGCTTCCGCAAGTTTCTTTGCAAGAATGTGATAACACAAATCAACATTTCTTTTTACTATCACGTTGATATAGAAATCTTCACAATCACAGTAAATTTCAGATAAAACCCGATAATCCCTAGATTTCCCAACAACAATCCATGCTTGCCGTCCGCTCGGCTCAAAGATGTATTTCTTTACTAAGTCATTTGCCACGGCTTGTAATGCCTTCCAAAAACGATCACCACAAAATTGACTGAGAACAAGAAGCTCTGAACCGGAAATGCTTTTTTTCTTGCGAATTTCATCAATCGCAGCAGACAATTCGGCTTTCATTGATACCACTCGTTAGTTATCATAAAGAAAAAAATACCTATCGAGCTAATACTTAGAGATATAATGGACCTTAAACTGTTGAAAAATGAACCAGCCCTATTACTTCAAGAAGGAAAAAGACGAATTCTTGTAGTAGCTGATTTGCACATCGGTTATGAGAGGACACTGTTCCGGCAAGATCAATATACAGCCAATTTATCAGAGCGAATTATTCAGCATTTGTTACAAATTGTTACAGAAACCAAACCAAATGAAGTTATCATTTTAGGCGATATTAAACACACAATTAAAGAGTTTTCTCAACAAGAATTTCGAAAAGTTGCCCTACTCTTACAACGAATTCAAGACCTTTCGTCGTTGACTATTATTCGAGGAAACCATGATGCAGATTTAGAACTAGTCATACCAGATAACACACAAATCATCCCGTCCTCGGGATTGAAACTCACTTTTCGTAAACACAATGTCTTTCTGTTACACGGACATGCGCAACCCTCAGTAGAATTTCTCTCTTGTGAAAGTCTCCTTATGGCTCACGTCCATCCAGTATTAGCTATACCCTCTCTGAAGAGTCGATTCATTACCCATCGAGTGTGGGTAAGAACAAGATGGAATCCCTCAATCGTTGATGCAGCTAATTCCTGGTTCCAAAGACTGAAATCAAACCTCCCTCAAGATGCTAATCAACACCTTCTTGAAATGAGGATTCTCATTTTACCTGCTTTTCTGAATCTGCTTCGAGGCCATATAATAAATCGAATGGCAAAAAACCCACGTCTCGGTACTCCTCTTTTTCAACACCTTGCATTAAATGAAGCCGAGATTATCATGCTTGACCAAACACCATTAGGACAGCTAAAACAGCTTTACCAAGACCTCAGAAATGATTAAGAAACATTTTAAGCACAAATTGCCTGTATCCTGCACCATTGGGTCGATGGTCTAGATTCTCGGAGAGGTTTCTTTCCGGACTAGCCTGGTATAGGAGAAAGGACCTGTTCCTTTCTACCGCTAAAGATTCGCGGTTCGGGCCCATAAGATCAATCGACTTATGGCGAGAATCCGTGAGATCCGGGGTTCAAATCCGTCTGGCTAGAACCAGCCGGTGAAACTCCCCGTCGGCCCACCAATTCTACCTATCAACGTTCATTATTGGTTAGAAGAAATTCGTCAGTTACCGTATTTTTTGTAAAATTGCGTAAAGCACTTAAAGAATGTAGAGATGCGTGTAGTCATGCCTGTGGTAGCGCAAGTTAGGCAGCGTCTTGCTCGACGCATCGCAGGAGAAATCTCACTATCTGATAATCCAGGACGAATTATGAGAAAATGGCGTGAGATGTTTCATATCCCCCAGATACAATTAGCTGAGTCACTCGGCGTCTCACCATCCGTAATTAGCGATTATGAAAGTGGACGTCGCCAATCTCCAGGCACAAAAACAATCAAACGCTTCGTTGAAAATATCATTACATTGGATGAACAAAATGGGGGGCAAGTAGTTAATGCATTCCAACGTTTGATGGGTGTTGAAATCCCGACAAACATAATTCTAGATATTAGTGAGTTTAATCAAGCAATTTCAGCACAAGATTTTCTTGAATATGTGCGAGGTGAAGTAGTTGCAGGTGAAGAGCTGCTGAACAGAGAAATTCTCGGGTATACAGTAGTGGACACGGCAGAAGCCCTCAATGTACTTTCAAGCCTTGGATTTCTCAAACTTTTTGAAGCTACTGGAGACCGCGCTCTAATATTAGCAAACGTATCTACCGGTCGATCACCACTAGTAGCGGTAAAAGGTGAGATGAAACCAAGTCTTTTTGTATTACATGGTGTAGAAGAAATCGATTATCTTGCAATTGAACTTGCAAAAAAAGAAAGGGTTCCACTAGCAATTTCACGCATGGAATCAATTGATGTGATGTTAAAACGATTACAAGAGTTAAGAAAACACGCCTTCGATGGAAATCTTTGAGATGAACAGAAATGACTGAAAAGATTGCAATTATTGGTGATATCGATACTGTAGTTGGTTTTCGGTTAGCAGGCATATTGAAAACGTTTGTGCCACCGGATGAACCATCAACACGACGAGCCTTAACTGACTTTGCAGCTGATTCCGATGTCTCAATTATTATTATTACCGAGCAATTAGCAGATCCCGTTCGAGATAAAATTGATGAGATTTCTGAACAGGCTTATCCAGTTATCGTAGAAATCCCAGATAAAAGTGGGCATTTGTTAGAAAAGGATAGCCCATTACGACGTTTAGTCAAACGTGCAATTGGAGTTGAACTAGAAGGATTTTGAAAGACCTAGCTACCATAAGATTTTTCCCAAAAGAATATAGCTGATAGTGGCACCTGATAGCGATTTGTCAAGTAGGGCGGTTGAACATGACTACACGAATTGGAACCATACAACGAATAGCGGGACCTCTTATCGAGGCAGACGGACTTCTCGGAGTCACCATGTTTGAAGTCTGCAGAGTTGGGGCAGAAGAATTAATCGGCGAAGTAAATCGGGTTGTAGGTAGTCGGGCTTACATCCAAGTATATGAGGAAACCTCTGGATTAAAACCCGGTGAAAAAGTAGCTGCGACCGGTACTTCTCTTGATGTTGAACTAGGACCTGGATTAGTGGGATCCATTTTTGACGGAATTCAACGCCCGCTTCCTAGCATCAAAGATGAGGTTGGAGACTTTATTACACGCGGCGTATCAGCCAATCCGCTACCAATAGATAAAAAGTGGGAATTCAAACCAACAGTTGAAAAAGGAGCAATAGTAACGAGCGGAGATGTTCTAGGAACCGTACAAGAAACTAGCGTATTCTTACATCGAATTCTGGTTCCACCTGGCATCGAAGGAAAGATAACTCAAATCGTTTCAGACGGAGAATATACCATCCGAGAAAAAATTGGACAAATCCAAACAACATCAGGTAAACAAGACCTAACTCTTACTCAAAGATGGCCTGTACGGATTGGACGTCCTTACAAATCTAAAATAGGAACTGAAGTACCACTCTATACTGGACAACGCGTAATCGACACCTTCTTCCCTGTGGCTAAAGGAGGAACAGGAGCAATTCCCGGGGGATTTGGCACTGGAAAAACAGTAACCCTCCACCAACTTGCTAAATGGGCAGATGCAGAGATCATTGTATATGTGGGATGTGGAGAACGCGGAAACGAAATGACCGAGGTTCTGGAAGACTTTCCTAAACTAAAAGATCCTAAGAGCGGGAAATCCTTAATGGAACGAACCTTGCTTGTAGCAAACACCAGTAACATGCCAGTGGCAGCACGTGAAGCTTCCATTTATACAGGAATTACGCTTGCGGAATACTTCCGAGACCAAGGGTATGATGTAGCTCTTATGGCTGATAGTACTTCACGTTGGGCTGAAGCGCTCCGGGAAATCTCTGGTCGACTAGAAGAAATGCCAGGTGAAGAAGGGTATCCTGCATACCTGGGAAGTCGTTTAGCAGAATTCTATGAACGAGCGGGTCGCGTGGAAGCTCTGGGCCAAGATAAGCGGATAGGGAGTGTTACCGTAACCGGAGCCGTTTCACCGGCTGGGGGCGACTTTTCAGAACCGGTTACGCAATCAACCCTTCGTATTACTAAGGTGTTTTGGGCATTAGACAAAGATATGGCTTCACGTCGTTTCTTCCCAGCGATCAACTATCTACAAAGTTATTCTTTGTATAAGGATGAATTAGTACCATGGTATCAAAACAAAATGGGTGAAGATTGGGCTGAACTCACAGAAGAAGCTCTTTCTATTCTTCAACGCGATAAGGAACTTCGAGAAATTGTTCAGCTGGTTGGACCCGACGCATTACCCGAACGTGAACGGGCGATTCTTGAAGCCGCACGTATGGTAAAGGAAGACTACCTTATGCAATCGGCCCTTCACCCTATCGACACCTATTGCCCAGAAGAAAAGAGCTACTGGATGTTAAAGAGCATCATGGACTTTTGGCACCGGATGAGGCAATCGATTGACGCAGGAATTTCACTTCGAAAGATTATCTCCCTCCCAGTAGTAGGAAAAATTGCGCGAATGAAAGTACAGCCCCATGAGAACCATGATGCCATGCTTCAGCATTTTACAGACCTTGAAAACGAAATTAAAAACGAATTTATCTCGCTTGAGGCAAAATAGTACTACCTACACACCAAGTAAAAAACAATGGAAAACTACCCTCCCCAATTGGGGAGAGGCGAATTCCAATGATTGATGAAACCCGAAAAGCAACCCAATGGGGGAAAAGTAAAACCCTTGTCGTGAGCTTGCCTCGTCGCTGGATAAAAAAATATGGTATTGAACCTGATTCACAACTACATATCCAAGAAGGAGCCGAAGGTTCTTTACGGATAACTCCACTCCAATTGTCAAGTACTCTAGCTGAACGGGTAGCTACAATCCGATTGTTAGAACAAGATGAACGGACCCTAACAACAATTCTGGAAACATACTATGTTGTCGGCTACGATCAATTAACCATCGAAAGTAGCCGAAGAGTGAATGAACCAGTTCGGAAAATCTTAAACAAAATTGTCAATCAGCTTCCGGGTTTTGAGATTCTGGAAAGTACAGAACGTAGAGTCGTCATCAAAGGTGTAAGTGTTCTCCGCGGTCAGGATATTATGGAATTTGTAAAGATGAGTAGTCGTACTACGATCGAAATGATTGAGAAACTAATTGAGGGATTAAGAGCAGGAATTGATGAGACAGAGCGAATAGCGAATGAACTAATCAATGATAGTTGGCGCCTTCGGGGCAATAATTTACGGGCTCAACGTGCTTTACGCAAAGCTATGATTGCACGTCCAACTGGTTTGAAGTTAGAGACCGCTGATATTTTTGATACATCTTACTTTGTATTACAATTAGGTAACATTCATGAGAACGTTAACCTCATCGCTGAGGCGCTGACACGACGCCAGCCCGAAGGGGAGCAGAATAAACTTGCGGTTGCAGCGTTGACAAAGGTATATGAGAATCTCAAGATGGCTATTTCGGCATTTCTACAACGGAATCAGCAAACGGTCCGCCAAGTGTTAGGCGAAATCCCTCTTTTACGTCAATGGAAACGCCAAACTGAAACCATTGTGGATGTAATGCACGATTCGGTTATTACACAAATTATCTTGGATCGAATGGAAGAAATGTTAACCTATAACAGTGGAATCGCAAAAACGGCTTTGCTGCTCAAGACCTAACTACAACCTTTGAACTAACCAAACTAGAATATTTGGGTCAAATTGGTTTGCCATCATGAGACATACATGAATTACCGCTGCGTGACGACAGGGATTTCAATCAGACTCACTATCTGAAGTATTTGCAGAATAGCAGTAGATCAATATACGAAATCTTTTCCTTGATAGGCGAAGACTTCTCGATAAAAAAAGTTTAAAAGTTGCACGAGCTTAGTGACCGAAGCCCGTCATCATTTAGATGGTTATCCTCAAATATGAGGCTAAAATAATGACTGATAAACAAGCTGTATCATTGAAGCCCACGTATCAAACAGTCACAACGGTTTCTGGGCCTCTATTGATTCTAGATAAAGTTACAGATGTTGCGTATAACGAACTAGTTGAAGTAACTGCGCCAGATGGATCTCTTCGTCGGGGAACCGTATTAGAAGCTATGACCGGACGCGCTATTGTTCAAGTATTTGAAGGAACTCGAGGACTCGACACAAAGGCAACACGAGTACGACTGACTGGCGAAACAATGCGTACAGCAGTCACCATTGACCTACTAGGACGAGTACTCAATGGTTCAGGTATGCCCATAGATAAAGGACCGCCTATTGTTCCCGATGACGAATTAGACTTAAACGGAGCACCAATGAACCCTGATGCCCGACAGTATCCACGCGAATTCATTCAAACAGGAATTAGTGTTATTGATGGGTTGAATACGCTTGTCCGAGGTCAAAAACTTCCCATCTTTAGCGGTTCTGGTCTTCCACATGACCGCGTTGCAGCCCAAATCACGCGTCAAGCAAAAATCCCAGGTAAAGAAGAACAATTTGCCGTTATTCTTTGTGCAATTGGTATCACGGCAGAAACGGCTCAATTCTACATGAAGACACTCGAAGAAACCGGTGCACTAGCAACAAGTGTGCTTGTACTTAACCTTGCTGATGACCCCCCCATCGAACGGATTATCACACCCCGTACTGCTCTCACAATTGCAGAATATCTTGCCTTTGAACAGAATATGCATGTGCTAGTTATTCTTACAGATATGCTCAACTATTCTAATGCTCTACGAGAGATTGCTGCAGCCCGTGAAGAAGTTCCTGGACGCCGAGGGTACCCTGGATACCTATATACAGACCTTGCATCGATTTACGAACGAGCGGGTCGTATCATTGGCCGTAAAGGAACAATTACCCAAATGCCAATTCTTACCATGCCGGGCGATGATATTACCCATCCCGTAGCAGATCTCACTGGGTATATCACAGAAGGACAACTCATTACAAGTCGCTCCTTGCACAACAAAGGAATTTACCCCCCAATTGATCCAGCCCCAAGTCTTAGCCGACTTATGAAAGAAGGAATCGGTGAAGGACACACTCGGGCAGATCATAACGAAGTGCAGGCTCAATTATACTATGCCGCAAGTGAAGGTTCCGATTTACGTGATCTTGTTGCAGTTGTGGGTGAAGGAGCTCTATCAGAAAGGGATCGTGTCTATCTAGGCTTTATCGAAACCTTTGAAGCCCAATTTCTCAACCAAGGAGAATTCGAAGAACGCACCATTGAACAGACCTTAGACTTGGGTTGGGAAATGCTTTCTTTGTTTCCGGAACGCGAACTCAAACGAATTGACCCAGAAACCATCGAAAAAGCCAAAACTCAATCCCTTTATCGATATGCTTCCGCAAAAACCGAAGCCAATTAATGTTCTGGCACACTATCAGATTGATAGTTCCTTACATTTTTGAATCATTGAAAATGGACTTGGGAGAACTAATTACCAAAATTGTTTTAGGGCAATTTGATACTTTTCCAAGGATAGAACCACGCGGCTTTTGTCTAGTGGTTATGACCCAGGCCTCCCACGCCTGAGACCCGGGTTCGAAAGTTTGACATGCATTGCAAAGTCACCGAAAATCCCGGAAGCCGCACCATTCTTCATTTTGCGAATGCATAAAAGGCAGGAAATAAGAATTCTTGATGGAGAATGGCTATGAAGATCT